>CAMYYF010000042.1:0-10765 GCA_947303375.1 uncultured Lachnospiraceae bacterium | reverse complement strand
GTTTACTTTAGGTTTCTTTCTCTGAAATTACTCTCCATCTTTTATGATGGTTTTTTAGAATTTTCAGGGTTGCATTGCTGTTTATTTGTCAAGGTTCTTTGTTGCTGCCTTTCTTGACGGCAACGAAAAGATTCTATCACTACCGCCAACGCTTGTCAACAACTTTTTTCAATATTTTTCCGCCTTTTTTAGAGGCGGTGGAATTTTATTTTAACATTACCTATTTTTATTGTCAATGAATTAGAAATAAAGAGTATAAAAAAACCACTTATATGGAAATAAGTGGTAATTTTCAAACGGAGAAAGAGGGATTTGAACCCTCGCGCCGGTCACCCGACCTACACCCTTAGCAGGGGCGCCTCTTCAGCCTCTTGAGTATTTCTCCAAAGTCTTAAGTCTAACGCTTACCAATATGTGTAACGCACTTTTAAATGACGCAAGTGTTATTATAAATGGACGCCTCTCTTTTGTCAACCAAAGTTTGCTACTCTGCTTTATCAATCTGCACTTCTTCAAGTCCCAGTTCTTCTGCGGTATAGTTGCTGCCCTTTGTAACCTTTAAAAGTTCTTTCATATATTTAAAAGCTGCATCCTCGCCTTCGTCAGCCATAATCGTCAAGGCTTTCTCTAAAACAGCTCTGGTATCCTTGTGCATTATGATAAGATGTCTTGCCCTGCTGTAGTAATTCCAGGCATCGGCTTTTGTATATTCGTCGCGGTTATATGCAACGCATGCGGCGTATCTGTCCGCAATCATTTCCGCTACATATTTAAGAGGCATTCTGCAGCCGAAAGCATATTCGTCGCTCGATGATGAATAATCAATCCAGTATTCGAAGTGATGTTTGTTTCTCCCTTTATGATGAAGCCAGGCATAAGAAGCACCGTTTATCTTTCGGTCTACGGCGTTCGGCGAAAGGCGTCCGGAATAGTATTTTACACTGGGTGCGAATTCTGTAAGCGAGAACTTGCTTAAGTCGTGAAAGATGCCCTGGAAGTAACGGCCCATTTTAAAACAGGCTCTGCAAACATATCGCTTGTGTTTTAAAACTGTACCGAGATGTCCGAAGAACCTTTGGAAAAAATTCTTTTCTTTATATAAATAGTATTTTTCTTCCTGAGTCATATTTAATACTTTTTAAAATAATTATTTATAAAGGCAGTTGCCCTTTGAGTCTGCAACAACTATTACTGGAAAATCTTTTACTTCGAGTTTTCTAATGGCTTCTGTGCCGAGATCGTCGTAAGCAACCACTTCACTCTTTACGATGGATTTGGACAAAAGCGCTCCCGCACCGCCTACGGCTGCGAAGTATACGCTCTTATTTCTTACAATTGCATCCATTACGGCCTGGGTTCTTTTGCCCTTGCCAATCATTGCGCCAAGACCCATATCAAGGAGTCCCGGTGTGTATTTATCCATACGTCCGGCCGTGGTGGGACCTGCGGAACCAATCACCTTGCCTTCTCTTGCGGGTGAAGGACCCATGTAATAGATTATCTGGTCTTTAATATCTATAGGAAGAGATTCTCCTTTGTCGAGACTCTCCTGCATTCTTTTATGAGCTGCATCACGAGCCGTATAAATCGTTCCTGTAAGATATACGTAATCGCCTGCAACAAGTTCATGTTTTGTGTTATCGTCCATCGGGACAGTGATGTTTTTAGTCATTTTATCTCCGAAATCTTTTATATATGAAGTCTTTAAATTACGCGCTCGATATGTCTGTTCACGTGACAGCAGATATTAACGGCTACGGGAAGTCCCGCAATATGTGTGGGATAGCTTTCGATATTGACCGCCATTGCGGTTACGCTGCCACCAAGTCCCGCGGGACCGATTTCAAGCGCATTGATCTTTTCAAGCATTTCCTCTTCGAGTTCTTTTATATAAGGAACGTCCGAATGTGTACCGGCTTTTCTCGTGAGGGCATGCTTTGACATGAGTGCGCATTTTTCAAATGTTCCGCCGATACCGACGCCGATTACCATGGGAGGGCATGCGTTGGGGCCCGCATCTTTTACGGCCGAAAGGATTGCATTCTTAACACCTTCGATACCGTCGGCCGGCTTTAACATGTAGACCTTGCTCATGTTTTCGCTGCCAAAGCCCTTGGGTGAAATCGTTATCTTAACCTTGTCTCCGGGAACAACCGAGTAATGAATGACTGCGGGAGTATTGTCCTTGGTGTTGTTTCTGATAATTGGATCGTCCACAACAGATTTTCTTAAAAATCCTTCGACATACCCTTTTCTCACGCCTTCGTTAATTGCGTCTTCAAGGTTTCCGCCTTCGAAATGAACTTCCTGCCCGATTTCCATAAAAACAACTGCCATTCCCGTGTCCTGGCAGATAGGTATCATTTCTTCTTTTGCGATAACGAGGTTTTGCTTTAACTGATCGAGGATCTGTTTGCCAAGCTCGGAGCTTTCTTTGTTAAAAGCATCGTCGAGGGCACATCTCATATCCTCGGAAAGATTGTGATTTACTTCAATACACATCGAAGCTACGGCTTCGGTTATTTCTTTTACGTTTATTTCACGTATATTATTCATCTTTGTCATCCTTCTTCGCTTCGGTGTAAAGGTACTGACCGTTGCGTTTTGTAGTGGGTCCGTAAGTGATTGCATTTACTGGGCAGCGATGGAGGCATCCGAGGCAGAGGCTGCACTTTTTGTTAACCCATACGGGCTTGCCGTAATCCATCGAAATAGCCGCGGTCGGGCACTGCTTCGCACAGATACCGCATCCTATGCAGTCTTCGGACACCTTAAAAGGAGCAGTAGTTCTTGTGAGATTGTATGCCACTTTTGTAACCTTTGACGCAGGCCATATTCCGCGAAGATGATTGTGGTATCCGCTTATTTTATTGTTGATTAAAAAGATAATGTTTTTAAGATCTTCTTCAGCCTTGAGATTCTTGGCAGCATTCTTGTCTGATTTTTTTACGTTGAAAACAAGAGTATAATTATCCACCATTCTTAAGGAGAACGATGCATTAAGGCCGATGCCTCTTTTTGCAAGAAGCTTTGAAAGCTGTATGTCGGCGCCTCCGGTCGCAACACCGCAGGTGGCTACCGAATAAGCATAATGCTTGCCGTATTTTTCTATGGACAGTGATTTTACGAATTCTTCGACAACCGAAGGAATGCTCCAGTAATAGATGGGATAAACAAATCCTATTCTTTCACCCTTTTTTAATTTGAAATCAAACTGCATCTTTTTAACGCAGTCGGCCATTGATACAAGCTGTTCGCCTGTTTTCTCGGCGATTTTGTCAGCCACATGTTTGCTGTTGCCTGTAGCGGAAAAATAAAAAATCATGATTGTCCCTTTCTAAATTGTAAAACACTTTTCCCGTCTATTATAAAACAGGAAAAGTGTCTTGTCATTAAAACATTAAAATACAAATATGGCGGCGCCGTATGAAGGTAAGTCAAATTCGATATGATAATCTCTTCTGTCGCACTCGCCCTCTTCAGCCGTAATAACGGTAGGAATGTCTCCGCCGTTTCCGCCGAATCTCTTCTCGTCGCTGTTAAGGAGAAGTTTGTATTTGCCCTTGTTCGGAACGCCTACCCAGTAGTTGTTTCTGCGCATGGGTGTCATATTAAGGATTACAAGGATGGAATTCTTGCCGGTCGAACTTTTTCTGATGTAACTGTAGATACTTCTGTCGGCATCATCCGCATTAACCCATTCGAAACCGTCCCAGCTCGCATCAAACTCGTAGAGGGCGGGATATTTGCGGTAAATCTTTAAAAGTTCCTCGGTATAATCGAGCATTCCTCTGTTTAAATGGTTTTCAAGCAGGAACCAGTCGAGTTCTCTTTCTTCGCTCCACTCTCTTTCCTGGCCGAATTCCTGGCCCATGAAAAGAAGTTTTTTGCCTTCGTGAGTAAACATGAATGTGTAGCCCACACGAAGGTTGGCGTATTTGTCAATCTGGTATCCCGGCATCTTGTTGACCATCGAGCACTTAAGATGAACTACCTCGTCATGCGATAAAGGCAGGATATAATTCTCTGCGGAGTTGTAGCTCATCGCAAAGGTGAGCTTGTTGTGATTGTTCTTCCTAAAATAAGGATCCAGTTTCATGTATTCACAGAAATCATGCATCCAGCCCATATTCCATTTGAAAGTAAATCCGAGTCCGCCGTCTTCGGGTGCAGCCGTAACCTTGGGCCAGGCCGTCGACTCTTCTGCGATGGTGCATACTCCGGGGAAGCCTCCTCTGATGATTGAATTTAAATGTTTAAAGAATTCAATGGCTTCGAGGTTTTCGTTTCCGCCGTATTTATTGGGAACCCAGCCGCCAGCCTGCTTGCCGTAATCAAGATAAAGCATTGAAGCAACCGCATCCACGCGAAGACCGTCGATGTGATACTCTTTTATCCAGAATAAAGCATTGGCGATAAGGAAGTTTCTGACTTCGTTTTTACCGTAGTTGAATATCTTGGTGCCCCAGTCGGGATGTTCACCGAGTCTGGGATCGGGATGTTCGTAAAGACATGTGCCGTCAAATTCTGCAAGACCGTGCGCATCTCTCGGGAAATGTGCGGGAACCCAGTCAAGAATAACGCCGATACCGTTTTTGTGAAGAGTATTTACCAGATACTGGAAATCTTCGGGAGATCCGTATCTTGAAGTGGGTGCAAAGTAACCCGTTACCTGATAGCCCCACGAGCCGTCAAAAGGATGCTCCGCGATGCCCATCAGTTCAACGTGCGTATATTTTAAGGACTTGAGATATTTAACTATTCTGTCCGCAAAATCCCTGTACGAATAGAAGCCGTCCCTGTCGGGAATCGGATGTCTCATCCACGAACCGATATGGCATTCATAAATAGCCATGGGCTCTTTGAAGAGATTCTTCGTTGCACGCGAATTCATCCATACGGTGTCACTCCACTTAAAATCGGAGATATCCGTTACAACGGATGCCGTTCCCGGTCTTAACTCAGCGGCATTCGCATAAGGATCCGCCTTGTAAAGCTTGCGACCGTCTTCCGTTAAAATTAGGAATTTATACATGTCACCCTTTTTTACATTTTTGATAAAGGTGGTATAAATTCCTATTTCTCCCATTCTTTCCATGGGATACTGATTTTCCTGCCATCCGTTAAAAGAACCGATGACATATACTTCTTTTGCATTGGGCGCCCATACGGCAAAGAACACTCCCTGCTTGCCGCCTCTGGTGGTAATATGAGCGCCGAGTTTTTTGTAAATATCGTAATGTGTTCCTTTACCGAAAAGATATGCATCATCTTCGGATATAAACACGTTTTCCTCTTTAGCCATTAAGCCAACCCCCAAATATTAATCAAAATCTTTTTCGCGAAGCATTATCATGCCGTTCTCGTCGATTAAATTGTTGGACATTTTTCTGAAGAGGTTGGATACTCTTCTCTTCTTGTTGTTTTCGATGGCTTCGTCTACAATCTCTTTGACTTCGGCGATGGTAACCGAGTGATTGCCGGCCTGTGCTTCACGGACTCTCTTGTGGAATGCCATATTGGCAAATCCGTCGTCGATGGAGTAACCGAGATTATTGGCATACTTCATACCGTAATCAACCAAAGCTGCTTCACTCATTGCGATAATATCAATCTTTATATTAAAGTAATCGGTCAAAGTGCGCTGTCTGTTAACCAGTTTTTTGATTTCCGCTCTGGTATCCACAAGGAAAATGAGAATTCCTCTCTCTTCCTGGTTGATTCCCTGTGTCAGTTTGATAAGTGCATTGTTTGAAAGTTTGTTTGCATCGGTAATAACAAGTGCACCGTTATTAAGTCTGTCGAAAATTTCGGGAATATTCTTTACGTTAAAGTCTGTGGCGTCAATTCTGGACATTGCTCCGGAGAAATTGACATCTGCAAATTTAACAAATTTTACGATCGACTTTGCAAGAGCAAATCCGCTCTCCGTATTGTCCGTTGTAATGAGTACGTTGCCCACATATGCAGCAAGAGAGATGTTCTCAAGAGCATTGGCGATCTGTGTTCTCATTGAACGGGGATGTAAGAACTGCGAGAAGAGTTTTCTTTCTTCGGGACTTAAATCCTTTACGCCTTCGGTTTCCTTTTCATCCTCTTCTTCGTCGTATGAATCTTCTTTTTCGCTATCTTCTTCGGAAGTTTCTTCCTCTGTTGTCTCTGCCTTTTCTTCCTTGGCAGGAGTAGTAAGCATTTCTTCTTTTATCTCGGGAATAACCTTGGTTGCACCGTCAACACTCTCTTCGGGCGAAGCAGCAATTTCTTCCTCTTCATCAACGACTTCTTCCGTAAATTCAAGGACATCGCTTTCTTCAGCTGCTTCTTCCTCTGCGACCTCTTCTGCGATTTCTTCTGCTTCTTCGGTTGCTTCTTCGACTTCTTCTGCCGACTCTGCAACTTCTTCTGCTTCAGCCGTCTCTTCAACTGCTTCTATAACCGCATCTTCTGCGTTAAGCTCCGCAAATTCGGGCTCTTCGGTTTCGGACTCTTCGGTTTCGGGCTCTATAGCGGGCTTTTCATCAAACTCAACCTCAGGCATTTCGCTCTTGGCTTCGGAAATCATTGCCTCTATTGATTCCTGAGACATTTCGGAGAACTCGTCTTCAAGATCCGCAACTTCTTTCCAGATACTGCCGGGCTCTTCTTCGGGCTCTTCCTCAACTTCTTTTTTCTTTTCAAAAATCTTTCCGGTAGACTCTACAAAATCCTCGTGAATGCTCTTGCGGAGATTCTGGGTATTCTTTTCTTTTATCTTGGACCAGTCGGAAAGAAGATCGTCCATTGTAATCTGGCCGGGAATATTGTCATCTTCGATATCGTCAAAGGATGCATCGGTAAACGAAACCTGTCCGTCCTCATCGCTGTAAAGATGATCGCCCATCTTTTCGAGTTCGGGATTTCTCTTTTTCTTCGGAGGCTTAACCTCTTTCATATCGGGATCGGAAGACTTGGGAAGGTCATACTGTGTAAAGCTGATATCCGCGGTCTTGTCCGAGAAAAATACTTCCTGTGTGCTGGGCGGAACCGTCTGCTCCAGGGATTTGGTGTTAAACTCAGGTCTTTTTCTTCTGACGGGAACATCGTCCTCGGATTTGAGTGTCTGAATATCCTTTGCAAGAGAGTTCTGAAGATTGAGCGCACTCATATCCATTGTATTCATCAGTTTAACGTTACCCGTATTTTCGGTCGTTTCCTGATCGTTAATTCCGAGACTTAATTTTCTTAAAAGAAGTTCCTGCTCTTCGGTAAGAGGAACGCAGCTTCTCTTAAGTTCAAGTGATTTCTTGGCATATTTGCCGTCGTCGCCAAATAAAAGAACGAGCTCGTCGCATTCTGCGGCACATTCGGCGTACTGTCTTGCCTGATTGTAAAGCTTGGCAAGCTCGTACCTGAACTGCTCTGCAGCGGGCTCTTTCTTCTTCAATTCAACCAATATATCAATCTTTTCCGTAACGGGAAGATCGTAAGCAAGCGCTCTTTTATATTTGAGCGCATCATAATGCCAGTCACTTCTGTCTGTCATGCTCTGGTATCTGTCGAGATAAACCTGAGCAGTAACAACATCCTTGCTTTCAAAATATGTCTCGCAGAGAAGGTAAACAATCTTCTTGTTGTTGGGCTTTTTGTTATGCGCCATCTTAAGAATATTAACCGCATCGTCATAACGGCGGGTTCTTCTGTACGCTTCCGCAGCCTGAATAAGACGCTTGATATCTTCTTCCTTGCGCCAGTCTACTTTATCTACAAGATATACGGCATCATTATATCTGCCGGCTTTCATCAGTTTTTCAATTTGTTCACAATGAAGTCTGCTATCAGATTTATCCAAAACAACCACCTCGTATGCTTATCAAAAATAATACATATTGTGTTTTCATACACAAAAAAACACCCTATATAGTTTATCATAAGCATAGCAGAATGTCAAAAATTATTGCGTTAAAATGTCGGAAAGACGGGCAAATTCCTCAAGAGTCAGCTCTTCCCCGCGAATGTTAATGTTTTTGCCCATTTCAAGAAGTGCATTTTCGATATTTTTCTTGTCGGTTTTGTATGCCGAAGAGTGTGAAAGTGCGTTTGTTAAGGTCTTTCTTCTCTGCTCGAACGCTCCTTTTATGATGCGAAACATCTCGGACTTGTTGTTAACCTTTACTGCCGGCTCTTTAAGTTTGTCAAGCCTTATAACCGCGCTGTCAACGTTCGGGCGGGGAATAAAGCAGTTCGGCGAAACCGTCATCTTTACTTCCGCATTCGAATAAAAGGCAACCGCAAGGGAAAGTGCACCGTAATCCTTGCTGCCGGGTCCGGTCTGCATTCTCTCGGCCACTTCTTTTTGAATCATTACGGTAATGCTCTCTATAGGAGCATCTTTTTCGAGAAGTTCCATTATGATGGGCGTGGTGATGTAATACGGTAGATTCGCCACAACCTTGGCGGAAGCGGCGCCGTTTTCTTTTAGAATCTGTACTATATCTGCTTTTAAAATATCCTGATTGATAACGGTCACATTATCAAAGTCCGCGAGCGTGTACTCAAGGACCGGAATCATGTTTTTATCAATTTCAACGCAGATAACCTGTTTTGCGGCTTCTGCAAGATACTGCGTAAGCGTTCCGATTCCGGGGCCGATTTCAAGCACGGTGTCTTCCTTTGTAATACCTGCGGAGGCCACGATTTTCTCGAGAATATTCGCATCAATAAGGAAGTTCTGGCCGTATCTTTTCTGCGCCGAAATACCGAATTTGTTTAATACCTCACTTGTTTTGGAGGGATTTCCTAAGTAAGCTTTTAAGCTCATTTGTAAGTTTCCTTTTTCTTAAAGTAATGTTGTATTTGTCAATTGTCTTCTGGTCAGGTTCATAGTCGCCTAAGATTTCATCTGCCTTCGCAATAACTTCTTTGTAGGATTTAATATCAACCCTGAAATAATCATGTTCCCCGTTCATTAATGCGATATCCTGTTTATCGTCATCCGTGCTTCCGTATACCTTTCCGTAGGGAAGTGATGTGTAGTATTTAAAGTTCCTGTCAAAGAAATATTCCTCATCGCTTCCGAACAGAACATAGCTCTTCTGTTTTTTAAGATAAACAAATCTGTAAGGGAAACCGTCGATATAAAGATTTTTTACCGCCTTATCTGTCTTTGCGTTATAAATCGTAAGTTCTCCGTCGTAGTTTAAAACCGCATAGTATTTTCCGTCGTCGGACTCTAATACCGTAAATGTCGTATCGACGGCATTCGGGTAATTTGCTTTGTCGACCGTGGAGTCTTCTTCAAACTCGTTTACACCGGTCTTCGAAAGTTTTGCGGCCCACTCTCCGCGCTTCAATTCAAATATCGAGATATAAGTCGCATCTTCTTTATGCTTGATATATAAGTTGCCGCTTCTTTGCATGACATCAATCAGTTTATGACCTGCTTTCTGAGGGAAGAGTTCGTCGGACATGATCATTCCCTCATAAAAGAAACTGTCTAAAAGAAAGATATCTTCGTTTTCATCGACCAGCGCGAATCCGTCATCGTACGAGAATACTTCCAATATCAAGTTGGCTCTTACCAAACTGGATAAAAGATTTAAGTCGTAATCGAAAAGCATGGCTTCGTTGTTTCCGTAAACACAGAGACCATAGTCATTTAGCGCAAGAAAATCCATGGAACCTGTTTCGATCAGCCTTCCCTCTACTCCGTTTTTTGATGTGGCATTTGCAACATCATATCTTAAAAGATGAGTAAGGTTATGCAAAGTCTCTTCATCACGTCCGACAAAGGAGACAAACACATAGTCTCCGCTGGTTGCAAGACCCGCGTAATCGGTAATATTTTTATCACGGATAAACATATCTATCTGACCTGTGGCGGTTTCAAACTGGCATAGAATCGCGCCGTCAAAAGCCGGATCTTCCTTGAGTGCAAAGACAGCATATTCTCCGTCCTCGGAAAAAGCCACATCAAGGTATTCGCTGAATATATCGAATTCGAGATCGTAATCGGAATACTTAATCTCATAAATGACCGTATCTTCCGAATAAGCTTTTACGCCGTCAATCGTAAATGTAAAGGTCATTCTTCCGTCATCAGGTGTTTCGACATCAGACGGATATTCGTCAATAACTTTTGTATTTCCTGTTTTTATGTCAAGATATCTTGTCTGTGTATCATCGGTTATATATCCGATGGAGTAAATTACACCGTCATTACCGCTGAAGCTCATATCGTAAAGGCCGTAGGCTTCGGTTTGACAGATAGTTTCTCCGCTTTCTATATCTACTACGTAAAGGATATCATCATATCCGAAAAGTGCCATTCTTTTCCTGTCGGGTGAAACCTGATATGAAGTGATTGCACTCGGTATCTGTACGATTCCGGTCGGAACATAGGACTCCGACGCGCCGTAAACATTCATTGCATCAACAAGAGCTCTGTAGGCTTCTTCGTTATAGTCCTTTGTTTCTCTGTCGGGAAGCACGCTTCGTGCGGCATATATCGCATCAAGGCGTCTGCCGGTTTCGTAGAGATCTTTTGAGGCCGAAGCCATGGATGATGCGTATTTATCCTGAATGGTCTTATTCTGTTTCTGAATCTTGACCGTAAAAAGAACGCATACAAATGCAAAAATCGCAACTATCGCAAGGACAACTTCCATGGCAATGATACGTTTTTTGATCTGCTGCTCTCTCTTTCTTTGTTTTAAATCATCGTAATTGAGATTGAACATCGCCGCGCAGAGTTTGATGACGGCATTATCCATGTTTTTAAGGCGCTCTT
>CAMYYF010000041.1:0-10977 GCA_947303375.1 uncultured Lachnospiraceae bacterium | reverse complement strand
AGAGAAAAACGTCTCTCTCCGATGGCTTATGTCAGAACGAGTGTCTACTCTCTTTTGGAAAAATCCAAAAGAGAAAACAAAGACATGAACATAATGGGATTTTTCTCTCCCCTAAATGATAAAAGCGAGCTTTATCCTCTCCTAAAAGAAGCAGGTATAGAGAACATCAGAGAACTTGCAAGATGCGAAACTTTTGATGAATACAAAGAGCTTTCAAAAGCCAATTTTAACCTTGTTTTAAATCCCGAATCAAGACATGCGGCACAGGATATGCAAAAGCGACTCGGCATTCCTTTTATCGAAATGCTTCGTCTTTATCAGCCGGATAAAATACACAATCAATATGCGTTACTTGCAAATGCGCTCGGTGTAAAATTCGATGATTCTTCATATTTTGAAAATGCCAAAAATAAGATTGCCGAATTCAAAAATAAACATGGTGAATTAAGATTTGCCGTCGGCGAAATCCTAAACGGCGATGCGATAGAGATAGCATTAATGCTCGTAAAAGAAGGCTTTAAGGTTGAATGCGTATTCGCAACCATCGGTGAGCTTAATTACAGATTTTTAAAGACTTTGGCAGAGTTAAGTCCCGAGACCAAAGTGTATTCAAATCTCTCACCGACGATGCTGATGTATGAGAATGATGATATCGACTGCTACATCGGTTCGGACTGTGCTTATTACTTTTCGGATAAGCCCGGAATTGAGTGGTGTGACGATACGGAACCTTTTGGATATCAGGCCGTTGCAGACCTTTTTGATGCACTTGATAATGAACTTTCAAAATAGTTATTTTGGTTTACATAATTTCTTTTAGAAGGTAATTAAATGAAAAAATTCCTAAAATACATGTCGCCCTTTGCTCCCGATCAGTCCGGTGCATGCGGTGTCTTTTATGAGCTGGGCGGATTAATCATAATATGTGATGCCGGCGGATGCGCAGGCAATATCTGCGGTTTCGACGAACCCAGATGGTTTGATAAAAAAAGTGCGGTTTTCAGCGCAGGTCTTCGTGACATGGATGCAATCATGGGACGTGACGACAAACTTATAGAGAAGCTTGCACTCTCTTTCGAACAGCTCGGCGGAAAATTTGCACTGATTGTTTCAACTCCCGTTCCTGCAATTATCGCAACAGACTTACGTTCCCTTGAAAGAATGGGCGAGAAAAAAATAAACGTACCCTGCATTGCTTTGGACTGCACAGGTACCGGATATTACGATAAGGGCGAGGAAAAA
This sequence comes from uncultured Lachnospiraceae bacterium, assembly GCA_947303375.1. Classification (GTDB taxonomy): domain Bacteria; phylum Bacillota; class Clostridia; order Lachnospirales; family Lachnospiraceae; genus UBA3766. Next base: position 9,735 of record CAMYYF010000041.1, on the reverse strand, counting down.
GCCTGGTATCGTCTCTTTGAAACATTTGCAAAAGAAACCTTTGAAAAGGTCGAAGGTAAAGTCGGAATAATCGGAGCAACACCCATTGAAACAGGCTATAAAGATGCTGAAATATTAAGCTCTTATCTTACAGGAAATACTGTTATTTATTCCATGGGAACAACTCTGGAAGATGTAATAAAAGCGAGCGAATGCGAGAAAAATATCGTCGTATCTCTCGCAGGATTAAAAGCAGCAAAATACCTGAATGATAAGTTTGGTATTCCTTACGAAATCGCTTATCCTTTTATTCCTGAAAATATAATTGATGAAGCGAAGAAATACGCAGGTAAAAACATACTTATCATTCATTCGCAGTTTGCCGCAAATGAACTTAGAAAAGCTATCGGAGGCGACAATATCAAATGCGCCACATGGTTTATGCAGGATAAAGAATTTGCACTTGAAGGCGATATTCAGTTAAGCGGTGAAGACGATCTCACGGAACTTCTTGAAAAAGAAAGTTTTGATTTGATAATTGCAGACTCTGATGCTCTGCCATTAATCAAATCCACAGGTTATGAAGGCGAGTTTATCGATTATCCGGAATTTGCTGTTTCAGGTCGCCTGTTAGGTTGACATAACATCAGAATTGCAACTGCGGTTCTATTTGGAGAATAAATTTTGAATACTTGTATCATCAGAGTATACGGTATCGTGCAGGGCGTGGGTTTTCGCCCCTTTGTAAGCCGTACATGTCTTGAAAATAACATAAAAGGTACAGTCGCTAACAAAGGCTCGTATGTCGAAATACATGCTCAGGGCGAAAATATCGAGGCTCTTTTAGATGCGCTTAACCACTGCCCTCCCAAGCGTTCCGTCATACTCGAAATCATAAAAAAATATGAAGACGAAGAGCCACATGATTCATTCACAATCATAGAGAGCGAAAAAGATCCCGGAGAGATTTTTGTTTCACCCGATATCGCCATCTGCGACGAATGTAAAAAAGAACTCTACACTCCTACCGATAAAAGATACTTACATCCTTTTATCAACTGTACAAACTGCGGTCCGAGACTTACCATTCTCGACTCAATGCCCTACGACAGAGTTCGTACCAGCATGGGTGAATTCGAAATGTGCGATTACTGCCATAACGAATACATTTCACCAGCATCCAGGCGCTATGATGCACAGCCCGTATGCTGTAACGAATGCGGCCCCGAATATTATCTTTTTGACAAGAGTCTTCTGTCCGAAAATATTCCGGACAGTGAAGAATCGTTCATAAAATATGTAAAATTAAAAGGCCGTGATGCAATTACCGAAGCAAGAAGAGCGCTTATTAACGGCAAAATCGTAGCCGTCAAAGGTATCGGCGGTTTTCATCTTGCATGTGATGCAACAAACGAGGAAGCCGTTAAAAGACTGCGTGTTTTAAAAACAAGACCGGCAAAACCTTTTGCCGTAATGATGCGTTCTTTCGAAACGGTTTTAAAATACTGCGAGGTTAAAAAAGAGCAGGAAGAACTTTTATGCGGTCATCAGAAACCAATTGTTCTTCTAACCAAAAAAGAAGAATGCACCGAACTCGCAGAATCGCTCGCACCCGGCAATCCGACACTCGGTGTCATGCTTCCTTATGCGCCAATTCAGTTACTTTTATTTGACTATAACGATGACCTTTCAATGCCCGATGCCCTGGTTATGACATCGGGAAATGCATCAGGAGCTCCCATATGCAGAACGGACTCCGACGCATTAAACGAAATATCTTCATTCGCGGATTACATACTTTCAAACAACCGTAAAATAAGATTAAGATGCGACGATACCGTGACCGACTTTTATGAGGGAAAACCTTATATGATCAGAAGATCCCGCGGGTTTGCTCCTCTTCCCGTGATGATTTCGTCTAAAGTAAAAGGTCACGTACTGGCAATAGGCGGTGAACTTAAAAACACCTTCTGCATAGCAAAGGACTCGATGTTCTACCCTTCCGCATACATCGGAGACATGGAAGATCTTCGTTCCGTAGAGGCATTAAAAGCTTCCGTTACAAGAATGGAAACTCTGCTTGAAGCTTCTCCCTCACTTGTTGTATGCGATCTTCATCCTTTATATCACACCACAGAGGTCGCAGAAACGCTTAATTTGCCTTTAATAAAGGTTCAGCACCACTACGCGCATATTTTATCATGTATGGCGGAAAACAATTATCCGGACGAAGTAATCGGTGTTTCCTTCGACGGAACGGGCTATGGAACGGACGGCACAATCTGGGGCGGAGAAATACTTAAATGCAGCGTCAGAGATTTTAAAAGACTTGCAAGCATAGCTCCCTTCATTCAGTCGGGCGGAGATATTTCCGCCAAAGAAGGCTGGAGAATAGCGGCTTCAATATTAAGAGATAATTCAAGCGACGGAGAAGAACTCTGCAGGAAACTAAATATATGCAGCGATACCGAATATACAATGCTTAAACAGATGGCGGCCATGAACATAAACAGCGTCAAATCCACCAGTGCCGGTCGTTTGTTTGATGCGGTTAGTGCGATCCTGTCCGTCAGAAGACAGAGCACATTCGAAGGCGAAGCTTCGACATCCTTAATGTTTGAAGCCATGAAATATGATAAAAAAACCGCACCTTCTAAACGTGATTATATGTCCCTTTTTTCGGACATATCAATTACCGATCAAAATCACCTTAACACCAATGCTCTGGCAGTAAGAATTGCCGAATTGTATTCGGAAGGTAATGATAAAGATATGCTGGCCTATGCTTTCCATGACATATTATCAATGATGATAGCCACGGAATGCTTCACAATAAGCAAGTTTGAAAATATCAATACGGTAGCTTTAAGCGGAGGAGTTTTCCAGAATATTCTTCTTCTTAAACTAACCAAAGAAAGACTTAATTCATTCGGATTAAATGTCTTAACCCACTCTCTCATCCCGCCCAATGACGGCGGAATAGCTTTGGGGCAGGCTTTATACGGAATGTTTAAGATAAATAATTAACAGTTAATAATCTGTATTTACAGAAACGGAGGATAAAGATATGTGTGTAGGTTTACCTGCAAGAGTTGTAAGTATTAATGACGGTACCGCCATCATCGATGCCAACGGTGCCAAAAGAGATGTTCGCGCAGAACTTCTTGACGATCTTGAACCCGGCGATTACGTAATGGTTCATGCCGGTGTTGCAATCGCAAAAATCAGTTCCGACGACGAAGAAGAAGGAAACGAAGTACTCGGACTTCTTAATATCTCATAAAAGAAGGAAAAGCTATGAACGAAATAATTGAAAAATCCCGCGAAATAATCACTTCATACGACGGACCGAAAGTCCGCATTATGGAGGTTTGCGGAACTCATACTCATGAAATATTCAGACTGGGAATACGCTCTCTTTTACCCGAAAACATCGACCTTATTTCCGGCCCCGGTTGCCCTGTTTGTGTTACTCCGGTAGGCTTTATCGATGAGGCTTTGTATCTGGCACTTGAGAAGAACTGTCTGATTACAACTTTCGGCGATCTTATCAAAGTGCCCGGCACCGAAATGAATTTAGCCGGCGCCAGGGCAAAAGGCGGTAACATAAGACCGGTATACTCTCCCGATGATGCTGTGGAAATTGCAAAGGAAAATCCCGATACTCAGGTAGTGTTCCTGTCTGTTGGATTTGAAACAACCACTCCGTCATCTTGTCTTGCTGTTAAAAAAGCAAAAGATCTCGGTCTTAAAAACTTCTCAATCTTAACAGCAAACAAATCAATGCCCAATGCTTATCTTAAGCTTAAAGGCAGTGCGGATGCTTTTATATATCCCGGTCATGTAAATGCAATTACCGGAAATGCCGTATGTAAAAAGCTTAAAGAAGAAGGTGTATCGGGCGTTGTCGCAGGATTTACCGCAAACGAGCTTATGACAGCACTGGCAGTGACAATAGAACTGCTTAAAAAAGGCGAGCCTTTCTTCGTCAACTGCTATCCGAGAGTCGTTAAAGACGAAGGAAGCATTGTAGCCCAAAAGCTGATGGACGAGGTAATGGAGCTGACCGATACCGAATGGCGCGGTCTCGGAATGATAGAAAAATCCGGAATGAAATTAAGAAGTGAGTTTTCCGATTTCGATGCCAGAATAAAATACAATATGCCTCACATCGAAGGAAAGCCTAATCCCGGCTGCAGATGTGGTGAAGTTTTGCAGGGTCACTGCAAGCCGAACGACTGCCCTTTATTCGGCAAAGTCTGCACTCCCCTTCATGCGGTGGGAGCCTGCATGGTATCTGATGAAGGCGCATGTTCCGCATTCTACCAGTATGCTCAGTAAAAGAGACGAACGGCTCAGGTGCCTGGCTCGCGAAGCGTGCCTGGCTCCGAGTGAACCCGGAAGCAAACCTGTCTCCTATCTTTAAACATAAAATAAACAATTATTAACATAATTTGTTTACATATTTATTTTACATAATACATTAACATAATTATTATATTTATATTTACATAAAGAGTTGACATAATAAAGCATTTAAAATATTTCTTTTAACTTAACGTAGAAATTCTAATTATTTAGATTTAAACCGATTATATTATGTTAACTTAAATATTTAAAATAATTTACATAACATTCATTTTTATCATATGAAAGGTGGTAATCTCATGGAAAACGTAATTACCCTTGCACACGGTTCAGGAAGCATACAGACAAATGAACTGATTAACGGAATCTTTAAATCCAATTTTGACAATCCCGATCTTACAGCGGACGATGCTGCGGTACTCTCTCTTTCAGAGGGTAAGATTGCAATGTCTACAGACGGTTTTATAGTATCTCCTTATGAATTTCCGGGCGGAAATATCGGCAAGCTTGCCATCTGCGGAACAGTAAACGATATAGCATGTATGGGCGCCAAGCCTAAATATCTTACATGCTCATATATTATCGAAGAAGGCTTCCCTGTTGAAGAACTTGAAAAGATAGCCAAATCCATGGGCGAAACCGCAAGAAAAGCCGGTGTAGAAATTGTAGCAGGCGATACCAAAGTTGCAGGCAAAGGACAGGTAGATAAAATCTTTATCACAACCACGGGTGTGGGCAATATTATCGAAGGTGTTAATACATCGGGCGCATTCGCAAAACCCGGTGATAAAATTATCGTATCCGGTGATATCGGAAGACACGGCTGCACAATTCTTCTTGCAAGAAACGATTTTAATATCGATGCCGATATTACCAGTGACTGCGCGCCTCTTTGGAACAATATCGAAGCAGTCCTAAAAGAAACAAAAGACATTCATGTAATCAGAGATGCCACCAGAGGCGGTGTAGGAACCGTTCTTTATGAAATCGCTCATCAGAGCAATGTCGGAATTTCTCTTGAAAGTGAAAAGATTCCCGTAGATCCCGGTGTACGCGGTGTATGTGCAATGCTCGGTCTTGAACCTTTGTATCTTGCATGCGAAGGAAGGCTTGTCTTCTTCGTACCCGCTTCGGAAGCAGATAAAGTTCTTAATGCACTTAAGGCTTGCGAAAACTCCGAAAAAGCCGCAATCATCGGCGAAGTCACAGAAGAAAATGTCGGCAAAGTAATATTAAACACCGCAGTCGGTGCCAAGACATTACTCTCCCGTCCCAGCGGAGAACTTCTTCCCAGAATCTGTTAATAAATTCAAATCTTATATTTCGATTATGATAACAAAGAACAGTTATAACAAATTAGAGCCCGGCAAAATCGCCGGGCTCATTTGTTCTTTTACACTTTTGATCTTCTACTCTTTTGCTCTTTTAGAAATATAGTCTATCTAAGTATCGGCCGTTTCTTTTGAAGTAACAGGAATACTGTCAGGACGATTGCCACGCAACCGATTACAATTCTTAAAATTGATCCTTCGGCCGCCTCGAATACAACCAACCCGAGATCTGCAACTATCAGGGTTACAAAGAAGAATTTGCCAAATCCGGTAGTAAACATACTTCCGCGGAGTGCCTTGCGGCAAAGCAAGAAAGCAGTAACGAAAAGTATCGCTGCCAGAGATAATGCAATTAATGCGAACATTATATAAGGTGCATTGTTAAGACATTCCGTAAAAGAAAAGGAAGGCGGATCAGGAATCCAGTGACTTTTTGTATGATCATATACATAATGCCAATAGTAATATTTAATGCCAGACATACTTTCTGAATATGACAAAAGTATCATTCCGAGAATCATTGTCAAAAGCTTAATAAAAGGCGCACTTACAGATACATCGATTAAGGCATAGAACATTTCAACCGCAAGGAATGCACAGACCGTATATAGTGCAAATCCAAACAGTAATTTGGCAACTATGCCTTCATACGGAGCAAAGAAAACCCTGTCCAGTGCACGGAATCTGTATACAATGATAATCTGCGCTGCGAAAGTTATGCATGTAGGTATTATTATCATCAATGAATCCAACAGTATTTTAAAGAAGAACAGTTTTCTTCTCTTAACCGGCAGCCTTTCCATATATTCCGTAAGATATCTTCCGTCGTTTAATAAAAATTGAAGCACTTTTACCACGCTTAGAATCAATACCGAAAATACCATAATATTAGCCAGGTATTCCAGCATCGTTCGTGGATATACAGTCTGGAAATGAAACCACAGCTCCTCAAATGCTTCAGGCGACATCTGTGGAATCCTGCTGAAATCAAAACCGTTTACGGCTTTGATTGTGTCGCCTGTTTTGATAATACCGAATACCGTGCATAAAATAATCGGTATTAAATACATGCGTGCCATGCCTGCAGTTACACTTATTTTTCTTACTTTACCCAAAGAAAAAGCCGCACTTTCCTTCTTCTTCGATTTAAGGATTATAAAGAAAACAGCTAATCCTATTGCAAACAAATCTATCCAGAACGTCAATTCAAAAAATATTCTGCGAACATTACCGATTCCGCCTATTACGATATTATAGTAGTAATTTCGAATCAAATCATAATTTGCCATAATAAGCAGTAATGCCAGAATAAAAATTATAAGTTTGATGAGCGAAGGATACACCAGAAAGCGGTTCTTCGTAAACTCTCTCTTGCCAAGAGTATTGCGAATCAATACACATGCTATTGCGAATACAATAAAACTTATAAATATATATGTATACAGTTTTGATCTGTCAAATCCAAATTCTCCCAAAAGAATATTATTGAAAGAATCGGTTACAAACAATTCATATGCGAAACACAGGGATATACCGCCGAAGACATATCCGATCAGTTCTTCTTTTATGATTGATCCGAGTAAGAACATAAGAGCAAAAGCAACACATAAAAGAAGTGATAAATATGCGTATGACAAAATTCCCGATACTAAAACATCATCTTTGATACGAGCAAAATAATACTTATCCTGATGTAAATTAAGCACGGAAATAATGTAATCGTGTCTCTCCGAAAGAGTTTTCCCAAGAAGAATCCTGCATCTTAAGTATGATATAAAGAAAGATACCGTCATACATATAAATATCGAAATATTGCCGGTCACAAACGAGAACCATTCGAAATCTCCGTTATTAAGCGGAAGCCTTGTATAGATATTCTTTTCACCCAAACCTTTATACAAAAGCTTATAGAAAATCATAAATATCATAATGAAAAGAATCATTATAATAAGACTTCCTATAGCATTTGTTGCATCAAGATGAAGCATGGTATTCGTAAAAGGCAAAAATGAGCTCCTTAAAAATGTCGCCAGATCATTTGCAGCAGTAAAATGATCCGAGAGGTATTTCGCGGGATTGTCCGCCAGTCCCTCGGGAATGCCGAGTGATAAATTGTAATTGGTCGCAAACACCGTATAGGAAATCGCGGTAACAAGCAAAATTATCCAAAATCCCAACGTTTCGCGAATATATTTACCATAGTTTTTCATAGGCTTCTCCTGTTATTGTTCCTTTTTATCACCGAGAGCAACGAAATACTCTTCCAGTGACAGATCCGTAACTTCGATAAAAGATGCACCAAGAGTCTTAAGCTTTTCTTTGATGCTTTCATCTTCTTCCTTTGAATTCATGGTATATATGCTGCCTGTATGCGATACATGTTCAAATCCGGCGTTTACAAGATCCTCATCCGATACGCCTTTTTCAAACACAGCCTGTACGCGTTTAATCTTGCTCTTAAGTTCATTGACCGCCACATTGCTTTCAATCTCTCCCTGATGCATGACGGTTACTACATCGCAAATTTTCTCCAGACTTTGTAAATTGTGTGAACTGATAAAAATACCGGTGCCGTTTTCCTCGACCTCGCGAATAAGCATATCGAAAAACTGCGTTTTTGCAATAGGATCAAGTCCTGATGCCGGTTCGTCCATAATGATGTACTCCGCTCCTTTAGACATCTCAAGCATTATATTAAGTCTCATTTTCTGACCCTTGGAGAGGTTGTTAGCAACGGATTTAAGGGGTATCTTATAAATCTCGTTATACTTATTAAACTTATCGATACTGAAAGTATCATAAAATCTCGCATACATCTTAAGCACAGCCGACACCGTGTAAAATGGCACGAATTGAGCATAATCTCCGACGTAAGCTATTCGTTTCTTGGCATCCACATTGTCGTATACATCGTTACCGTCTAAAGTGATACTTCCTTCATCAGGCGTATATATTCCCACAATACATTTAATAAGCGTTGTCTTGCCGGCAGAGTTTTCACCAATCAGGCCGTGAATCTGTCCTTTGTCAATTTGAAGCGAGACATTGGAAACGGCGGTTTTCTTTTCATATCTTTTGGTAACATCGTTAATCTTAATCATACTTCCATCTCCTTATACAGATTCTTTACGAGGCTTGTTACATCATCCTTTGAATAACCCATCATTTTAAGTTCAAGAATGGCGGATTTTAAATCTTTTTTGACCATTGAAAGTTTCCCTTCATCGGGTTTCAATTCAATCTTCTCGGCAATAAAAGTGCCCTTTCCGCGGATGGTCTCGATAATTCCTTCGCGCTCCAACTCCTGATAAACTTTGGCAACCGTTCCGGGAGTTATATTTAAGTCAAGTGCTAATTTTCTGACCGAAGGAATGGCATCTCCCGGTTTTAAATTACCGCATAAAACATGATATTTCATCTGTTCCGTTATCTGTTCATATATTGCTTTTGAACTTTTGTTATCAATATGAAACATGTTATATCCTTTCGTAAAACTTATATATTTCGCAGTCAATTTGTCTGTATCTAAAAAAATAACTGTATCACTCGTACTGATACAGTTATAACACTTAATTTTATATTTGTAAATAGGTTTTAGAAAATATCTTTATTTCTTTCGAGAGGCTTTAATTCGGTCTGCAGCGCGTGATAAAGCAATCATGGTTCCGGTCGGCCGGTAGCGCCTCTCCTTGTAATTGTATTCACATATAACCGATTTCAATTCATCATAAAAGATGTTTAATGAATCATCGGGACTTCCTTCCTTTGCTTTAACAATGTCTTCAAGAAGTGCTTTTTTTAGATCATTTTCAATATATCTTCCTCTTAAGGCTTCTATAAGCATCGGAAGAAATTTACTGTTTCTAAGCATATCCCGGTACAGAGGATGTGTCATGAATTCGTTCATGCTCTTAAGCGTAAGAACAGTCTTGTCGGGAAGCCATGGGTCCTCGGCATATGCCTTTTTTACCAGCCCTGCAAAAAACTCAAGGTCATCGCGTTCCTTCCTCTTCCTGTCAGCCTCTGCTTTGTCTTCGGGTTCTTTTTCTTCAGGCAT
>CAMYYF010000040.1:0-11151 GCA_947303375.1 uncultured Lachnospiraceae bacterium | reverse complement strand
TGAACTGGAGAGAATACGTAAGAAACGTTACCCCGTATATTCCGGGAGAACAGCCCAAGATTGAAAATCTTATTAAACTTAATACAAACGAAAATCCTTATCCTCCTTCGGGCGTTGTAAAGGATGAGTTAAAAAAACTGGCCGAGGATTACGACTGTTTAAGAAGATATCCGAAGCCTAACTGTGATGCGCTTGAGGAAGCATTAAGCGAATATATGGGACTTTCCAGAGAACAGATTTTCACAGGTGTCGGATCTGATGATGTAATATGCACATTGTTCCTGACATTTTTCCACTCAAAGCTTCCCGTACTTTTTGCGGACATCACTTATTCCTTTTATGAGGTATGGGCTGAGTTTGCCGGATTTCCCAAGGAACTTATTCCCGTAAAAGAAGATCTTTCAATCGATATTAACGATTACAGAAAAGAAAACGGCGGAATAGTAATCGCCAATCCCAACGCACCGACAGGTAAGGCTCTGCCTTTAAGTCAGATTGAAGAAGTGCTTAAATTCAACAGGGATTCGATTGTTATAGTGGATGAAGCATATGTTGATTTCGGCGCAGAATCGGCTGTATCTCTGATAAACAAGTACGATAATTTAATCGTAACTCAGACATATTCCAAATCAAGAAATCTTGCAGGTCTTCGTATAGGTATGGCATTTGCGAGCGCAGAGCTTATTGCAAAGGTTAAAGCAATTAAGTTCTCAATCAACTCCTATACAATGAATGAGCCTTCATTAAGACTTGCATCTGCGGTTTTAAAGGATGAAAAATATTTCAGAGAATGCTGCGACAAGGTTATTAAAACAAGAGAGTGGAGTGTAGAAGAGTTTAAAAAATTAGGCTTTTCATTCCCTGAAAGCAGCGCAAACTTTGTGTTTGTAACACATCCCAAGGTTAACGCAAACGATATTTACAAAGCCTTAAGAGAAAAAGGAATACTGGTTCGTCATTTCAGTATTCCCAGAATAGACAATTATCTTCGAATTTCAATCGGAACAGACGAAGAAATGAAGGCTTTGTTTGAAGCCCTAAAAGAGATAGTGAAATAGACAAAAACGAAAGGATTTCGCACTTCGCGAACTTATTATGACAGCACTCAGAGACGCACTTGTGCAAACATTACTTGACCATCATATCGCGCCCGTTTGGATCTGCTTTATTGTCAGCATGATTCCTCTTATAGAACTTCGTGGCGGTCTTATTGTTTCAAGTATACTTAATGTTCCGCTTTGGAAAGCAATCGCTTTTTGTATCGGCGGTAACATTATTCCCATCCCCTTTATTCTTCTTTTTATCAAAAGAGTTTTAAAGCTGATGAAAAAAATGCATTTTCTTAAAATCGACAAATTCGCCGAATGGCTTGAAAACAGAGCAAACAAAAAGAGCGATGCGCTTAAGAAAGGCGAGTTTTTGGGACTCATGCTTTTCGTAGGAATTCCGCTTCCCGGAACCGGTGCATGGATGGGTTCCCTCATGGCGGCACTCTTTGACGTAAAGCTTTGGAAGGCAGTAGTGGCAGAACTTTGCGGACTTATTCTCGCAACAATTATTATGTCGCTTCTTTCATACGGCGCACTTGGATCGATATTCCATTTTTTAGGATAGTATGAACGCATATACAGAATTTTCAAAAATATATGACGAATTAATGGAAGATGTTCCCTACGATGACTGGTTTGAATTCGTCAAAAAAACGCTTTACGATGCCGGAATAAACGGCGGAATTCTATGTGAATTAGGCTCCGGAACGGGCAATTTTACGATGAAATTCGCCGAGGTCGGATTTGACATGATCGGAATTGACAATTCCATAGAGATGTTAAATGTGGCACTTGGCAAGAAGAATTCTCACGTGGCAAAGCTTAACAATCCTTTTGACAAGGTGTCCGATATATTGTACTTAAATCAGGACATGAGAGAGTTTGAACTCTACGGAACCGTAGCCGCAATCGTGAGTGTATTTGACTCAATCAACTATGTGTTAACGGACGAAGACATCATTCAGACCTTTTCGCTTGTAAACAATTATCTTGACCCTGCCGGACTTTTTATATTTGATTTCAATACGGTGTACAAGTATAAAAATGTTGTCAGCGATTCAACGATAGCCGAGAGCGGAGAGGACGCATCTTTTATATGGTCTAACTGCTTTGACGAAGAGAGCAATATCAATGAGTACGAAATGACCTTCTTCGTGCCTGTCGAAATCGAGGGCGAAGAGAATTTATACAGAAGATTTGACGAATATCATTACCAGAGAGGCTATACTCTCGATGAGATAAAAACGTTTTTAAAAGAAGCGGGCTTAATCTTCGTCGACGCATTCGACGCCGAAGGATTTACCCCCGTAAAAGAAACATCCGAGAGAATATTCGTCATTGCAAAAGAATCGGGAAAGTAAGGAAATATAATGGATATAATTGTTAGGGCCACGGCTGCTGACGCACAGATACGAGTTTTCACTGCTTATACAAAAGACATGGTTGAAGAAGCCAGAAAAAGACACAATACTTCACCTGTCTGTACCGCAGCGCTCGGAAGAATGATGACGGCAGCATCTATGATGGGCTCGATGTTAAAAAGCGATAAAGATATACTGACACTTAAAATCGAATCGGACGGACCGATTGAAGGCATCACCGTAACGGCTGATTCCAAAGGATTTGTAAAAGGTTATGTCGGAAACCCGAATGTGATTTTACCTGCGAACAAAGTCGGAAAACTGGATGTGGCGGGTGCTGTAGGAGTAGGTTTCTTAGACGTCATAAAAGACCTTGGATTAAAAGAGCCTTATGCAGGTCAGACAGAGCTTCAGACAGGAGAAATTGCCGAAGATTTGACTTTCTATTTTGCAAGCTCCGAGCAGGTTCCTTCGAGTGTAGGCCTGGGCGTCCTCATGAACAGGGATAATACCGTAAAACAGGCGGGCGGATTTATACTTCAGTTAATGCCCGGTGTATCTGAAGAGACAATAGAAAAAGTAGAAAAAAATCTTTCAAATATTTCTTCGGTTACGACTCTTTTAGACGAAGGAAAGGGACCTAAGGAAATACTTGAGATTTTATGCGAAGGCCTGGAGCCTAAAATCATTGATATAATTCCTGTCGGATTTAAGTGTAACTGTTCCAAAGACAGAGTATCAAAGGCACTTATAAGTGTCGGCAAAGAAGAACTTTCTAAAATAGTCGAAGAGGAAGATTCAATCAATCTTCACTGCGATTTCTGCAATACCGATTACAAGTTCACAAAGGATGAACTCGTGGAACTGCTTAAGTACGCGAAATAGAAACGGTTTAAGACTGTAATGTATTGTTTTGGGGAAATAGAATAATAAGAGGTTATGAAAATGACACAAGCAGAAACAGCCTTAAAACTTCATGAAGAGTGGCAGGGCAAACTTGAAACCAAAAGCAAAGTAGAAGTAAAAACAAAGGAAGCACTTGCACTTGCATACACTCCCGGTGTAGCAGAACCCTGCAAGGTAATTGCAAAGGATAAGGAAGAAGCCTACAGATATACGGGCAAAGCCAATACCGTAGCTGTTATTTCCGACGGTTCCGCAGTTTTGGGACTCGGTAATATCGGTGCGAGCGCAGGCATTCCCGTTATGGAAGGAAAGGCAGTGCTTTTTAAAGAGTTCGGCGGTGTAAATGCCGTTCCTCTTTGCATAGATACGCAGGATACCGAAGAGATAATCAAAACGGTTACTTATCTTGCACCTAACTTCGGCGGCATTAATCTCGAGGATATTTCTGCTCCGAGATGTTTTGAAATAGAAGAGAGACTTAAAGCAACACTTGATATACCTGTTTTTCATGACGATCAGCATGGTACGGCAATCGTAGTGCTTGCAGGACTTATCAATGCTCTTAAGGTAACGGGCAAGGATAAAGAAAGCTGTAAAGTAGTTGTAAACGGTGCAGGAAGCGCAGGTATTGCAATTACCAAACTTCTTTTAAGATACGGATTTAAAAACGTAACAATGTGTGATAAATTGGGCATCATCTCCAAGGATTATCCGAACCTTAACTGGATGCAGGAGAAGATGGCGGAAGTTACAAACCTTGAAGGAGCAAACGGTACTCTCGCAGATGCTTTAAAGGGTGCAGATGTTTTTGTAGGCGTAAGTGCTCCGAACATTGTTACCGCTGAAATGGTTTCCTCAATGAACAAGGATGCAATCATTTTTGCAATGGCAAATCCCGTTCCCGAAATAATGCCCGATGTGGCAAAGGCTGCGGGAGCAAAGGTAGTTGGCACCGGAAGATCCGATTTTCCGAATCAGGTTAACAATGTTATTGCTTTCCCGGGTATTTTTAAGGGTGCGCTCGAAGGCAGGGCAAAACAGATAACAGAGGAAATGAAACTTGCTGCTGCAACAGCTATTGCAAGTCTTATACCCGATGATGAATTAAATGAAAATAATATTATCGTTCCGCCTTTCCATCCTACAGTTGCAAGTGTGGTATGTGAGGCAGTAAAGAACAATATTTAATGCAGGGGATTATATGAATTACAATTCCGACACATTATACAAACTGATGATTTTGTATATGTTAAAATCGGCGGCAGAACCTTTGACTTTGCTTCAGATAAGCACGTTTTTCGTCGAAAAGGAATACACGGATTTTCTGAAGATTCAGGGACATGTAAAAGCTCTCGAAGATCAGAATTTCCTGGCCGTCAAAGAAAACCACAATAAAACACTTATCTCCATTACCGAAGAGGGAATGGAGTCTCTTCAGTATTTTTTAGGAGATATAAGTTCCGAGATTAAATGTGACATTCAGGAATATCTGAAGGTCAATTCAACTGAGCTTAGAAGAGAAGCATCCATCGTATCGGATTATTACAAGAATCAATATGGCGAGTACGAAGCAATCCTTTGGGCAAAAGACAGGGATACCGAGCTTTGTACGATTAAGATGACTGTTCCGAGCGAAAAAATGGCTGCCGCAATCTGCGATAACTGGCAGGAAAAGAATCAGGAGATTTATCAGTTCTTAACTGAAAATCTTTTCTAAAATATATTATGGACGGGGAATAGAAATGGCCGACAGGAGAAGAAAAAGAAGAAAGAAAAAATCCAATTCCATATACAAGGTTGTAGCCGTAGCGGTAGGAGTCTGCTTCGTTGCGTTGATTGGACTTATTGCTGCATATTTTATCAGCAATATAGATTTTAATTTTAACGTCAAGACACCCGGTACGATTGCCGAAGTAAAAGTACTTCCGACATACGAATCTGCAGTTACACCTACAGAATGGGCGGAACTTGAAAAGAATGTACCCGTGGAGATAAGCCAGAATCTTCAGATAATGATGGTTGGCGATATGCTCATGCATTTAAATGTAACGCAGTCCGGATTTAAGGATGACGGTACCAAAAACTATGACCATCTGTTTGAGAGAATTTTACCCGATATTCAGGCGGCTGATATAAGAATCGTCAACGAAGAGATAGTATTTGCCGGCGAAGATATGGGCTTTTCAGGTTATCCTATGTTTAATACAGCAGAGGAAGTAGGCGATGCAGAAGCCAAGGCAGGCTTTAACGTAATTCTTCATGCTACCAACCATACAATGGATAAATGGAAACAGGGTCTAATGAACACCATCAATTTCTGGAAGAAATATCCGGATATTATGGTTCTCGGCGTAAATGAAACCAAAGAGCAGCAGGATGAAATTACCGTTTTTGAAAAGAACGGAATGAAGATTGCGCTTCTAAACTATACATACGGACTTAACGGAATGCCTCAGCCCGACGATATGCCTTTTGCGGTTAATCTGATTGATGCCGATTTAATGGACAGGAATATCAAAAAGGCTCATGAAGTGGCAGATTTCGTAGTCGTATTAATCCACTGGGGCAACGAGTATCAGCTCTATGCATCAAACGATCAGAAGTATTGGTGCAACTGGTTTCTCGAAAGAGACGTAGATCTGATAATCGGTGCACATCCTCATGTTATTCAGCCTATCGAATGGTATACAGACCCTAACGACGGTGATGAAATGCTTGTTTACTATTCGCTCGGCAATTACGTTACAGGTACCAGAGCAGTCAGAAACGGTGTATACGAGCAGGCTGTAGGCGGTATGGCAAAGGTTGAACTCACGAAAAACGCTTCCGGCGAAGTCGTTATTTCAAGATACGGCGTGGAGCCTTTGGTTGCCAACATTGGCAAGGGCGGATATCAGAGTATTTACACATGTCCTTTAAGTGAATATACTGAAGAGGAAAGGAAGAACACCATTCTTGCTTCAAACGATCCCACTTTTACGATAGAAAACTGCGAAGATCTCTGTGAAAAAGTGTGGGGAGATTTGTATAACAAGGGTGAGAAGGAAACCTGGATAACAAAAGAGTATTAGGAGGGTTAAAAAATGAGTGGTGAGAAAAAATCATCAAGGTCACCGTATTTACTGATTTCCGCAATAGTTTTTATTGCACTCGGAATTGCAGTAATCTGGTTCAGAGCTCCCATTGCAGGTATGGTAAACAATATCTTCAAATGGGTTGCGGCAGGAATTCTCGGCGTATTTGCGATAGTTAATATTATTGCATTTGCCAAGAATACCAAAGAGAAGATAAAAGAACTGATAATCGGAGCACTGGCTTTAATTGCCGCTGTTGTTCTTCTTTTATCCGATGTTGCTTTTAAGATTGAAAATCTTTTGCTGATTGTTGTGGGCGTTATGTTCGGACTTTACTTAATCGTTGAAGGTTTTTACAAACTTAAAGCTTCATTTGCCAGCAAAAAGAAATCAACCAAGGCATGGTTTGTTCCTTTAATCCTCGGAATCTTAAGCATAGTACTCGGTGTTCTGCTTATTTATCTTGCAATTCTTGCAAAGATCAGCACGGTTGTATTCGTGGTTATCTTCGGTGCGATTTTGATTTACGCCGGAATTCAGAATATCGTAAATATGTTTTTTAATACAAATGATTAAAATATCACTTGAAAAATAAATGAAACAGTGATAAATTAACTGATGACAACAGGGGAGCTTGTGAAGGCAGGCTGAGAACGAGAGATACAGCTCGGACCCATAACCTGATTTGGATAATGCCAACGTAGGGATAGAGATTGCTTGAATGTGTTTATTATAAGCAGATGTATCAAGAAGTTGGTATATCTGCTTTTTTAATGCATACATAATAAAAAGCAGATAAACCCAAACGAAAAAAACAAAGGAGCTTTTATTATGTTAGGAAACTGTTTGGAAAATGTACGTAAAAATGTACCTCTGGTACACAATATCACCAATTATGTGACGGTTAACGACGTTGCGAATGTACTGCTTGCATGCGGCGGAAGCCCGATTATGTCGGATGAGCCTTTAGATGTGGAGGATATTACATCCATCTGCGGTGGTTTAAACATCAATATCGGAACGCTTAATCAAAGCAGCATTAAAGGAATGTTTCTTGCCGGCAAAAAGGCAAACGAACTTAATCACCCGGTGCTTTTGGATCCCGTAGGAGCAGGCGCCTCGAAACTAAGAACCGATACGGCCGTTAATCTGATAAAAGAAATTAAATTTACGGTAATAAGAGGCAATATTTCCGAGATTAAAACTCTGGCTTTGGGAAGCGGAACAACCAAGGGCGTTGATGCCGATGTGGCAGACGCCGTGACAGAAGAAAACCTCGATTCGGCCGTTAAATTCGTAAAAGATTTTGCCAAAAAGAGCGGTGCAATAGTTGCAATTACAGGTGCCATTGATTTGGTAAGCGATGCAGATAAGTGCTACGTAATAAGAAACGGACGCCCCGAAATGGGTAAGATAACAGGAACAGGATGTCAGCTTTCAGGCCTTATGACAGCTTACTTAGTTGCCAATCCCGACAATCTTTTGGAGGCGGCAGCAGCATCCGTTTGCGTAATGGGACTTGCGGGAGAAATCGGCTGGAAGAATATGAAGAGTGAAGACGGTAATTCCACATACAGAAACCGCATTATCGATGCAATTTACAATATGGATGCGGACACTCTAAATAAGGGGGCCAAATATGAAGTGCGATAAAAATGATTTACTTTTATACGCTGTAACAGACCGCCACTGGCTTGACAAAAGGAGCCTTAAAGAAGTTGTAAAAGAAAGCCTCGACGGAGGAGTTACTTTCGTACAGCTTCGTGAAAAAACACTTGAGGACGACAAGTTCTTGGAGGAAGCGAAAGAACTAAAACAACTCTGCAAAGAATACGATGTGCCTTTTGTAATCAATGACAATGTGGATATTGCAATTGCCATGGATGCGGACGGAGTTCATGTAGGCCAGAGCGATATGGAAGCCGGAAATGTAAGAGAGAAGTTAGGCCCCGATAAAATCATAGGTGTATCCGCTCAGACCGTTGAACAGGCGGTTTTAGCCGAACAAAGAGGCGCGGATTATCTGGGTGTCGGAGCGGTATTTCCCACAGGCTCAAAAGACGATGCGGTTGAGGTATCGCATGAAACACTTAAAGCTATCTGCGAAGCGGTTTCGATTCCGGTTATCGCAATAGGCGGAATAAGTGTCGGAAACGTAAAAGAACTTGCGGGAAGCGGTATAGTAGGAATTGCCGTTATCAGTGCGATTTATGCGGCTGAAGATATTAAAAAAGCCGCAGAGGATTTAAAGGCCGAAACCGCACGTGTTGTAGGTTAAGAGTATTTATTTGACCGGAAGTTTTAGGAGTACGGAATGATTAAAGGAGCCATCTTTGACATAGACGGAGTATTGCTTGATTCCATGGGAATCTGGGACGACCTTGGCGCAAGGTATTTGCGAAGCCTTGACAAAATCCCCGAAGAAGGATTAAATAAAATTCTTTTTTCGATGAGCATGGAACAGGGCGCTGAGTATTTAAATGAGCATTACGGATTAAATAAAAGTGTAAAAGAAACAGTCGAGGGAATAGGCAGGATGCTCGAAGATTATTACTTTTATGAGGTCCTTTTAAAACCGGGAGCAAAAGAAATCCTGGAATTTTTAAAATCAAAAAGTATTAAGATGGCTGCCGCGACATCAAGTCCGAGAACGCATATAGAAAAAGCACTTTCAAGGAACGGACTGCTTGGATATATCGACAAAATTTATACGACGTCCGAAGTCGGAGTGAGCAAACATTCACCCGATATTTACAATCTCGCGGCGGATTTTCTTAAAACGAAAAGCGAAGAAACACTTGTTTTCGAAGATTCTCTTTATGCTTTAAAAACAGCCAAAGAAGCAGGGTATGTTACCGTCGGAGTCTTTGACGAAAAAGGAGAGAGCAATCAGGCGGAACTTGAAAATCAGGCTGATTTATATTTAAAAAAACTTGATGATTTTATCGTTATGTCAGAGAAAATATTAAATTAAAAAATATGTATTAAACGTACATAATAAGCGGCACACCGGGGGCACCACCTTGCGCCGCTATAAAAAATTAATGCTAAAAGAAAGAAGGTAAAGAGTATGAACACAGCATTAACAATCGCCGGAAGCGATTCCAGCGGAGGCGCCGGTATACAGGCAGATATCAAGACAATGACGGCTAACGGCGTATATGCCATGTCGGCCATCACTGCTTTAACTGCACAGAATACTACCGGCGTTACAGGAATAATGGAGGTGACGCCGGAATTTTTATCCCTCCAGCTTGAAGCGATATTCACGGATATTTATCCCGATGCAGTCAAAACCGGAATGGTTTCTTCCGGCGAACTTATCAAAACAATTTCGGCGACACTTAAAAAGTACAATGCCAAAAACATCGTTGTCGATCCCGTAATGGTAGCAACAAGCGGAGCCAAATTAATTAGCGACGAAGCCATTGAAATCCTAAAGGCAGAACTGCTTCCTCTGGCAACCGTTATCACGCCCAATATTCCCGAGGCCGAAGTTTTATCAGGGATGACGATTAAAAACGAAGAAGACATGATTAAAGCAGCCAAGGCAATATATGAAAAGTTTAACTGCAATGTGCTTTTAAAAGGCGGTCATCAGATAAATGATGCAAACGATCTTTTATACCGGGACGGCGGATACGTTTGGTTTAAGGGTAAAAGAATCGACAATCCGAATACACACGGCACAGGCTGCACACTTTCGTCTGCGATTGCCTCCAATCTGGCAAAGGGTGAAAACCTTGACGATGCGGTAAAACATGCAAAGGAATATATTTCCGGTGCACTTGCTGCAATGCTTGATTTGGGCAAAGGCAGTGGTCCTCTGGCTCACTGCTACACATTATTATGACTTGATAAGGAGAACTGAAAATGGAAAAACAGAAATTTGACGGATATGCGGATAAATATGACGGAGTAAATCCTATGAAAATATCAGATATTCTTTTATCAAACATAAAACCGCTCTGGGATGAAGCGGCAGATAAAAATTTTGTGATTCAAATGGCTGAAGGCACGCTTGATATCAATTCTTTTAAAAAGTATATGATTCAGGATTATCTGTATTTGTTTGATTATATTGAGATCCTAAAAGATATAAAAGCATTATCAAAGAATGACGATATATCGGCATTTTTGGAAGCGACCATCCGAGAAGTCGAAGAAGAGTTAAAAAGAGTGCATATTCCCAATATGGAAAAGCTGGGAATAAAGGTCGTCGATATACAAAAGTCCGTGCAAAACGAAGTATTTAAAGAATATGTTTCTTATATGAAATCATGTGCGGAAGAATACGGAATGATTGCAGGTCTAATATCACTTTTGCAGTGTTCGTGGTGCTATGCATATATCGCAAAAAAAGTATGTGAAAAGTATTCAAAGGAAATTGCAAACTCATCTTACAAGGACTGGTTTGAAGCGTATACATGTAAAGCTTACATTGATGCCAATCAGACATGGATTGATGTCGCTGACAGGGAATGCATGAATATCGATAAATCCGGGATTGACAAAATGATTGAAATATTCAAAGAATGTGCCGTATATGAGAATAAAATCTGGGATTCTTTATTATAAGGGCGAAGAATAGTGGGAGCCGTGAGCTGTTCCATCGGCTCCCAAGTTTAATCTTGACATTTGGGATAGCATACGATAAAATATCATTTGCGTTTAAAAATGTGCATTTAGCTCAGCTGGATAGAGCGTTTGGCTACGGACCAAAAGGTCGGGGGTTCGAATCCTCTAATGCACGGTAAAAAA
>CAMYYF010000039.1:0-11163 GCA_947303375.1 uncultured Lachnospiraceae bacterium | reverse complement strand
TACAGGGATTCGGAGTCATTCCGTTTATATAATCACAGATAAAAGGCTTTGTAACCTTTTGTTCAAATTCCGATATACAGTTAAACGTATAAAAAGGAAATCCGATATGATCGGCTATGCATCTCGCATCATCGATTTCACAGCATCTGCTCTCTTCGCCGTCCGATGATTGCCAGTTTCGAAGAGTGAGTCCGATCACATCATAACCTTCTTCTTTTAAAAGGTATGCACACACGGCGCTGTCAACGCCTCCTGACATACCGACAACCACTTTTTTACTCATAAAACCTCGAAAAACTATGTTAAATCTAAATTTAATTTTCAGGAGGAATTGTCTGTTCTTCAGGCTTTTTCCTCTACATTCTCTTCTACTTCCGCTTTTTCTTCTTTGGAACCCTCAAAACCTTCTTTTCTGTTCATTTTATCCGCATATTCTTCCCCGGGCATAGGCTTCGCAAAGAAGTAACCCTGAATCATATCGCAGCCTTTTTCGGCCAGAAAATCGACCTGTTCTTTAAATTCCACACCCTCTGCAACGGTCAGCATATTTAAACTCTTCGCCAAAGCGATGGCTTTTGAAATTACAATTTCGCCTCTGCCACCGTTTAAATCACCTTTGAAGAATTCAGCATCAAGTTTAAGAATATCCAGAGGCATATCCTTGAGTGAATTAAGCGACGAATAGCCTGAACCGAAATCGTCCATAGAAACCATAAAGCCGTATTCCTTAAGTTTGCAGATTGTATCAATCATAGCCTTCTTGTCATCGAAGAAAGCACTTTCGGTAAGCTCAATCTCAATCAGATTGTGAGGACAGCCCTCTTTGTCGACGGCATCCCTGATCTGCTCAGCCAGATCGTCTTCGATAAAGTGTGCTCTTGAAACGTTGACGGATGCCGGAACACACTCATATCCTGCGTCAAGCCATGCCTTCTGATCTCTTGCAACATGTGTAATCATAAAATGATCGATTTCCTGAATGAAACCGTTCTTTTCGAGGACAGGAATAAAGGTTCCCGGAGACTTGAATCCAAGTTCGGGCGAATTCCATCTGATAAGAGCTTCAACACCTTTAAGTTTGTTGTGCTTCGGATCGTATTTGGGCTGGTAATAAATCACGTATTCTTCGTTTTCTATAGCACCCCTGCGATGTTCCATAACGGTGTCAATCCATTTTTGCTCTTCGACAAGGTTTTCGTCAAAGAAAGCAATACCCGAGTCATCGCATTCTTCAAGTGTTGATCTTGCGGTGCAGGCATTGTTGTACTCTCTTTCGATATCAATATCTTTTCTTCTTTTAGCCCTGCCTTTTGCGTCTGTTATGTTTTCTACCACATAAACACCGACATGGAATGTAAATTTATGGTCTACGCCAATCTTTTCAAGCTGGTCGATTATCTGCTGAATTCTCGCCTTTAATTCTTCGCGGTCCTTGAATTTTAAAAGAAGTGCAAAGTTTGCGGATGCATAGTGCGAGGCAAGTTCTTTTTTGTTAAGACTTGAGGATAAAATCCTGTCTACTTTGTAAAGCATTTCCTCGCCTTCGACAACGGAATGGCAGACACAGTAATTTCTGTATTTTACAAATACCAGATCAAGTACCGCATACGATACGGCAGCACTTCTTCTTTTCTTTAAAAGCTGTTCTCCGCGAACAGAAAACCACATCCAGTTATGCCCTCTGGTAATCGGATCCGTAAAGAAAACCTTTGACATATTTCTCTGGTATATAAGCGTTGAAAACATATTTACAAGCAGAAGGACAATGATACATCCTACCAGCAGAAGTGCAAGAAGTATAAAAATCAGCAAAAATGCCACATCTGAAAAAGACATTCTGTAACCGGTTTTGGCATAAAAGATTTGTTTTCCGTCTTTTACATCAATAGCTATCCATAAAGGCAAATCAACCGAGGTCTTTTTCGATCCAACCTGTAAGTTTGTCTGTTCCCACACCCGGAAAGCATATGAGGCAATCGAACCGGTCGAAAACACTAACTCTCCGTCTTCATCAGGTACGAAAAGTCCTTCTGTAATATTATCAAGATATACCTTTACCTTCACTTCTCCTTCAGACGTGATAGGAAGTACAATTGTTCCGGATGTGGTACCCATGGTGTTTTCACCATTCCGGTAAATCACTTTTCCGTGATTATCTGTTATAAAGTAACTTCGTCCGTCTTTATTCAGAAATTCAAAAATGCTGTCGTCGTCTTCCCCGCTATAGTCATAAATCTGTGCCATATAAGACACAGCATCATATTCATCCCCTATCTTGGAATTAAAAACAAATGTTCCGATGATACTGGAAAATATAGCAATAAAAGTATCCGATACAATTGCAATTATAAGGCAAAGAACAATCGTAACCCAGATGTTATTTTTCCTTACGATTTTTAAAACTTTATTCTTTTTTCTTTTAGGAGTTTTAGACATATTTCGGTTAGATGAAGCTTTCATCTGCCTTTCTAAATAATCTCTATCTGGCACATTTTCATTGTTTCAAGTGCCGCATTATGGCTGTCAGGTGTAACTCCGGCACAGCATTTCGGATCAACCGATATTTTTATTTCCGGGAAAAGTGCCTTTAAAATAAGCGCATTGGAAACTACGCAGATATCTGTGCAGAGTCCGACGATTTCAATTTCTTCAAACGAGCGCTCTTTCCAGCCTGTATATCCGAACGAAGGCTTATTTATAATCTCTGCTCCGTCAAAATAAAGGCCTTCCCTTATCTCCCATCCTTCTGTGTTTTCGATACAGTGAACTACAGGAAGATAATGTCCTTCGTTGGTATCAAGATAATTCTCGTGATGGGTATCTCTCGTAAAAATAACTTCATCTCCGTTTGCTCTGTATTCGTTTATTTTTTCTTTTACCGCAGGAACAATCTCAACTGCCTCTTTGCTTCCGAGGCTTCCGTCGATAAAATCGTTCTGCATGTCTATTACTATCAGAGTTTTCATAGCTTCTTCTCCCTTAATATCCGAAACTTTTATTAAAATCCTCAATTTATAATAATACCATATTTCTCGTATTTTATGAAGTTTGAGCGCTTACATGCACGTAGTGTCGGGATCCTTATCCCAGTAATTTTTCTTTGTCTCAACCATTGCCAGTATATTTTCTTCCGTAAAAGGTCGAAAGTAGTTTAAATCCGCGCAGACATTAAATCCGAACGGCTTCCAGAGGCCCGTTCCCCTGTGTGTATGCGCAAAGAGGTTAAGGCAGTCTTTTTTATGATCTGTGGGACAATGAATAAGATGAAACATAATGCCTCCTATCTCCACATCCGCGTCCTTTAAAACATCATAAAATCCGAAATTTTTAAGTTTCGTTCTCATGTACCCGAAATCGTTTCCGTACACTTCTCTTAAAACTCTCTCTTCTCCGTTGCCCATTATAAGAATGACTTTCGGATTAAGTCGTCTTACAATCGAAAACGCTTCATCGGGATCGGGATGGTGCCCCGAATTGTAATTAATCCAGTCGCCGAGCACATACAGAGTATCTGCTTCCCCAGCAACATTGTTTACGTTTTCCACAAAGACATCTTCAAATTCTTTGATATCTTTAAACGGACGCCATTCCCTTTTGATTATTTCATTGTCACCAAAATGCAAATCTGCAGTAAAAAATTTCATATGAATTCCCTCAACTCTTCTATTTTACTATGTTGCGGGATTATATTCAAATCAAAAAAGGCCGGGAGAAAAACTCCCGGCCCAAAGCGTTTTTTATTTTTCAACTTTTAAAAGACTCGCGTTTCTTAATGTGCAATAAGTATAACTGCCTTCATCATATGTGTCGAATATACCTTCCACAGTGATAATATCACCTTCCTCGGGATAATCGTCGGGATATTTGTATTCGTCAGGCAGCTCAAACTCTATTCCCGTAGCACAGCAGGCAGTGGCGTCCTGCACTATACAGGCATCATATCTGGTTGAATATGTATTGTCGAAGTAAATGGTATATATACCTTCCATTTTAATTTTTTTACCCATATAGTTTTCGGGAGTGGACATCATATTATAAACTTCGGAATATACAAGAATGCCGGAAATTGCTGTAAGATCCACGTCAATATCGTCAGAACCTTCCGATGTTACTTCATCACCTGAATCACTTTCCATAATTTCGTTTTCATCCAACGGTTCGCTTACAAATTCCTCTTTTATATCTTCTGTTTTTTCGTCGGAAATATCTGTGGCAGTTTCTTCGGATTCGTTGTCCGAATTTGATTCTAAAACATTCTCTTTTACGATATTGGTTTCTTCAGTCACATCCTGCTTTATACCGCCGTTTATGCATCCTGCTGCCATTACGAATAATACTGCTATAAGAAAAACACGAGTCCCTTTTTTCATATGATTTCTCCTATTGTAACGCCTCTTTTAATACTTCGAGATTGCTTTCCATTATCGAAAGATAAGTGATTCCTTCCTCAACGCCCTTTGATGTAACAGACTGCATTGAATCCATTACAAGGATTTTCTGATTTTTGTCTGTTGTGTTTTCTATGATTGTTTCCGCTATGCTGTGATTGGTGCCTTCGATGGTCATTACATTTTTAAGAGATAATTCATCGACCTTTTTGGCAAGGAAAACCACGGTCTGAAAGCTTGCGTTGGTTTCCGTTGAGCAGCCTACAAATGCTGCATAATAGGAAATTCCGTAGTCATCCACGAGATATCTGAAAGGAAAACGGTCGCCGAAAAGAAGTGTCTTTACATTTGCCTCTGCAACTGCCTCTTCATAAGCTTTGTCAAGTTCGTTGAGTTTGTCTATATAAGCATCCGCATTTACTTTGTAAACCGAAGCATTTGTCGAATCAATTGTTTCCATTGCGGCTTCTATGCTGTTTACAAAAATAGTGGCATCCTTTAAGGAAAGCCATACATGTTCGTCGTATTCGACTTCTTCTTCGCCTTCCTCCTCTTCCTCTTCTTCCTCACATTCCATGCCTTCGATGATCTCTTCCTCTTTGGCCGCATCACCGAGTTCGTCCATCAGATTGATTACTATCAAGTCCTTGTTTTCGGACTGTTTTAATACTTCATCCACCCATTCGTCCGATTCTCCGCCGACATAAATAAACAAATCCGCAGAAGTGATTTTCATAATGTCGTCAACTGTCGGCTGGTAGCTGTGAAGATCGACTCCGTTATCAAGAAGAAGTGTTACTTCCGCATTTGCGGGATTATCTCCGAGCACGTTTTTAACCCAGTCATATTCAGGGAAAATGGTTGTTACAATCTCTATTTTATCGTCTGCCTTTGTATTGTTTAAATTACCGCAGGCGGTAAGGCATACTGCCGCCATTACGGTTAATAAGAATGCTAATAATTTTTTCATGTTAAAACCTCCGTTGTAAAAAAGTACGCAAAAAAGACAGAATATTTTAGTATCTGTCGTTAAACGAAGGTTTGATTCAATCGTTCATTCGGATTTTGTATGAGACGGGTGTTTCTTTTACAAGATTATCGGAAATAACAAATGAAACACCAACACATAAAAGAACGGGAACAAACGAAACTACTGCGACTGCGGTAAAATCCGATATCTGATGCAGTGTATTCTGACAAATCTGCATACATACACATATCGGACAATTTTCCTCATCCTCGCATTTATGGTTTGCTTCCAGTGAAATAAAGAATGTGGAGAAAACAATATATAAAAGCATCATCATTGCGATGATGCCGGAAACGATTTTTATTTTGGAGTCTTTTAAGCCTCGCATATATGTCTCTCCGATGTTAATTTACAATCAATGTCAAATTGTAATGCTGCCTTTGTAAAAAGTCAATTACTTATAAATATTTATCGTGTTTTTGCAGTTAGGATACCCCGTGCAGCCCCAGAATTCACCGAATTTTCCGTTTCTTAAGGTCATTCTTCTGCCGCATATCGAGCAAATCGGAATGGTTTTATCACCGTTTTCAAACCTTTCGGTTTCTTCTTTTAGGAGCTCATAGACCTTTTGGTTCATAAGACAGTCAGCCAGTGCTCTGTGTGCTCCCTCGATTGAAATTCCAAAATGCGCTGCAAGCACCGTCAGGTTTTTGTGTGCGAGTTCAGGCATACAGCGTCTTGCGAGTAAAAGTGTATCCACGTAATCGTTGTCAGGGACTTTGCCGTCAAACTGAAGCATGCATTCCATCTTTAGAAAATGCATATCGAATGTTTTGATATTATGCCCAACCAGAATATCGTCTCCGATAAAATCGATGAACTCGGTGAGTGCTTCCTTCATCTTTGGTGCATCTTTGACCATATCGTCCGTGATTCCGTTTACTGCGGTCGCATCGGGTGAAATAGGCTGTTCGGGATTCACCAGAGTGGCAAATTGATCGACCACCTTGTGATTGACCACCCTGACTGCGGACATTTCAACGATTCTGTCTCCGTCAAAGGGATTAAGTCCCGTGGTCTCGAAGTCAAAGATCACGTAATCCGCAAAAAAATCATTTATGTTGTTTCCAAGTTGTTTTCCAAGCATTTATCTATACCTTAAAAGAGCAAATCGTGAGGTCATCACAATTCGCTCTTAAAAAATTATCTTTCTTCTCTGAAGTACGACAGTCCCAGACTTGCCGGCGGCTGATTCTCCTTTTTGTTTCGCATACTGGTTAATACCAGTACGAAAAGTGTAACAACATAAGGAATCATCTTGTAGAGTTCCTTAAATTCCATGTAATCCATACCGGTCGGAATGTAGAGATATACGATGTAAAGTCCGCCGAAAAGTATGGATGCGAAAATACCGATTAACGGGTTCCAGATGGAGAAAATAACAAGTGCGATTGCAAGCCATCCTCTGTCACCGAATGCATCGTTTGACCATACACCCGAAGCGTAATCCATTACGTAGTAAAGTCCGCCGAGGCCCGCTATCATACACCCTATGCAGGTTGCGAAATATTTGTATCTGCTGACATTTATTCCTGCAGCATCCGCTGTCGAAGGGTTCTCTCCGACTGCTCTTAAATGAAGACCCTTACGGGTTTTAAAGAGAACAATTGCGGATATGATTGCGATTATAAATGCCGCATAGCAAAGAAAACCGTAGCTTAAAAATACTTTTCCGAACCAACCCATCTTCGATGCAAAAGGAAGGGCTCTCGAATAAAATCCGCTGGTTCTCGAAAGTGCTATCGAAGGCACGTCTGCGCCCGAAAGTTTTATTAACGAACCGCCGAAGAAGTTACCTATACCGACACCGAACGTGGTCATTGCAAGACCTGTTACATTCTGGTTGGCTCGAAGCGTAACAGTCAAAAGGCAGTATATAAGTCCCATGATTAGAGATCCTGTAAGCGAACAGAGAAGCGGAATCATAATTGCTAAAAATCCGTTCATATCTCCGCCTTTGCACGCCTGCTCATAAAAGAATGCGCCGATAACTCCGCTGATACCGCCGACATACATTACGCCGGGGATTCCGAGGTTCAGGTTGCCGGATTTTTCCGTTAAGATTTCGCCCGAACAGCCGAATAAAAGCGGTACACTCTGTCCTATTGCTCTGGGTATAAATGCAACTATATCAAACATATCACTTATCCCCCTTCTTTCTTACTACTATTCTGTACGAGATAAAGAATTCACATCCGATGATAAAGAATAAAATGATACCCGTCAGAATATCCGCAAATGACTGATTAAGTCCGAAGTTGGTGGAAATTTCTCCCGCACCTCTTTCGAGGAAAATAATCAGGAAACTTGTAAATATCATTGTAATCGGATTGAATTTTGCGAGCCATGAAACCATAACCGCGGTAAATCCCTGACCGGAATTGATCGTGGTTGTAATCGTATGGTTGATGCCGCCGACTAAAATAAGTCCCGCAACGCCGCAGAGACCGCCGGATAAAAGCATCGTACGAATGATGATTTTCTCCGTTTTCATTCCGACATACTTAGCCGTTTTTTCACTTTCGCCCACAACCGAGATTTCATAGCCGTGCTTGCTGTATTTAAGATAAATAAACATCGAAATCGTGGTTAAAAGCGCAATCACTATCGGAAGAAGATATTTGTTACCGAAAAGCTGAGGAAGCCATCCGGCATTTGTTGACTGATTGATAATACCTACCGTAAAAGAACCCTTCGGAACTTCCCATACAATCGTAAAGAATGCTACAAGCTGTGTGGCTATGTAGTTCATCATAAGTGTGGAAAGAGTCTCGTTGGTGTTCCAAATTGCTTTAAAAATCGCAGGAATAAGACCCCAGATTGCACCTGCAAGAATTGCGCTTACAGTCATAATTAAAATAAGCAGGGCATTTGGAATTTTATCACCCAAAGTAATCATGCATGCTGCGGTTGCAAGTGCGCCTACAAGCACCTGGCCTTCACCGCCGATATTCCAAAATCGCATCTTAAATGCAGGTGTCAGAGCCAGTGAAATGATTAAAAGGACTGACATATTCTGCATTGTAATCCAGACCTTTCTGCCGGAGCCGAAAGCACCCTGAATAAATGCGCCGTATACTTTGAACGGATTAAGGCCTGTGGTAATGGTAGTAATAATACCGCATAATATAAGCGCAGCAACTATTGCGGCCGCTCTAATTCCCCATGATTTGTACCATGGGAGAACATCTCTTTTAACTATGTGAAATAAAGGTTCTTTTTTATTCATCACTGTCTCCCGTTTCGGTACTCTCTTCTTTCTTTTCGCTGTCACCTAAAACTTTTGTCATCATAAGTCCGACTGTGTTTTTGTCGGTCTTTTCGGCATCGACGATACCGCTTACCCTGCCGCCGCAGAGTACGAGGATTTTATCGGATATCTCAAGCAAAACGTCCAAATCTTCTCCGACAAAAATAACCGCTACGCCTTTTTTCTTCTGCTGATTTATAAGATCGTAAATCGTGTAGGAGGAGTTGATATCAAGTCCTCTGACCGCATACGCGGTAAGTAAAACCGTAGGCGCATGCGCAATTTCTCTTCCGACTAAGATCTTTTGAACATTTCCGCCCGAAAGTCTTCTGACGGGAGTCTCGATGGAAGGAGTTACAACCTCGAGATCGTCTACAACTTTCTCTGCAAGTGAGTGCGGTGATTTTCTCTCCGTAAAAGGTGTCTTACCCTTCCTAAAAGAACGAAGCATCATGTTGTCGGATAAGTCCATGTTTCCTACAAGTCCCATGCCGAGTCTGTCTTCGGGAACAAAGGATAACGCAACACCTAATTCTTCAATCTTTCTCGGGTCTTTGCCGAGGAGTTCTTCCTCTTCACCGTTTTCGTTTATATATTTTATGCTGCCGCTTTCGGCAGGCTGTAATCCCGCTATCGCTTCAAGAAGTTCCTTCTGACCGCTGCCGGAAATACCTGCTATACCAAGTATCTCACCGCTGTTTGCGATAAATGAAACATCCTTTAATTTATCAATGCCCTCAATGTTTTTAACAGTCAGGTTTTCAACCTTTATTCTGGGCTTGGGATCAACGGGCTTGGGTCGCTCAATATTAAGTGATACGCTTCGGCCTACCATCATATCGGTCATTTCGCCGGCATTCGTATCCTTGGTCATCATGCTGCCGACATATTCACCCTTACGTAAAATAGCCACTCTGTCGGAGATTGATTCAACCTCGTGCATTTTATGAGTGATAATAACGAGAGCTTTTCCGTCAGCCTTCATGTTACGCATAACGTTGAAAAGCTTTTCAGACTCCTGAGGGGTTAAAACCGCGGTGGGCTCATCCAGTATTAAGATATTGGCGCCACGGTACAATACTTTTACGATTTCGACTGTCTGTTTCTGGGAAACGGACATATCATATATCTTCTGGTCGGGATTGATGTCAAATCCGTATTTGTCGCAGATCTCTTTTATCTTCGCTGCGGCTTCCTTTTTGTTTAATTTGCCGTCAAGTCCGAGAATGATATTTTCGGTCGCAGTTAATACATCCACCAGTTTAAAGTGCTGATGAACCATGCCTATTCCGAGTTCATATGCAATTTTAGGGGAGCTGATTGAAACTTCCTTGCCGTCTATGAAAATCTGCCCTTCGTCGGGATAATAAATACCCGAGAGCATATTCATAAGCGTGGTCTTTCCGCTTCCGTTTTCTCCTAAAAGAGCTAAAATTTCGCCCTTGTTAATCTCAAGTGAGACATTGTAATTCGCCCTGACCTGGCCGAAAGATTTTGTGATATTTACGAGTTTTACAGCTGCTTCTGCCATATTAACCTCAACATTATCCGGAGCCGGGCACGCTACACGAGCCGGGCACCTTATCTGCACCATTATCCGCAAAATAAAAAAGAAAGGCAGTCAGCGAGCACGCTCACTGCCTTTCTAAAGTTTATCACATATTAGTATGATTCATCAAGAAGTGTAATGCCATCAATTCTTAAATCGAAGTAAGGAGCTGATCTGAATCCGTCTGCAGATTCATTGAAAGCACCATTGGAAATAACTTCATGATCGCCTTCATATGCAGGATCTGTATCAACGTCTGCCATGTAAGATGTAACAGGTGAACCGCCTACTGTAAATGCTGATGTATCGAAGATCTTTCTCTGGCCTGACTGGATTTCAGCCTTAACTGCATCCATCTTAGCCTGTGTTCCTTCAGCGGGAGCAATCTTACCGAGGTCTGTAAGAACTACGGAACCTGTTTCGATTGTACCTGTGTAATCTGTAGGAATCTTCTCACCGTTCTGTACTGCCTTGATAATGAGTTCGAAGTAAGGAACCCAGTTGATACGTGAAGAAACGATGAATGTGTTGGGAGCTACGCTCTCTGTGCTTCCGTTGTAGGAAACATCGGGAACACCTGCGTTTTCACAAGCTGTAGGAGCACCCATTGAATCGGCATGCTGAGAAATAAGTACGCAGCCGTTGTTGATTAACTTGATAGCGCCTTCCTTTTCAGCTGTCTCATCATACCATGAACCGGTAAATGTAACTTCCATTGTAGCTGTAGGGCATTCTGAACGAGCGCCGAGGAAGAATGATGTATAACCTGAAATAACCTCTGCGTATGTGTAAGCACCTACATAACCGATCTTAGCCTGCTCGGGAGTAATCTCGCCGTTAGCAATCATTTCGTTTAACTTCATGCCTGCTGCAACGCCTGCAAGGTAACGGCCTTCGTAGATAGAAGCGAAAGCGTTGTGATAGTTGGGAAGGTTCTCTGTGTGAG
>CAMYYF010000038.1:0-11325 GCA_947303375.1 uncultured Lachnospiraceae bacterium | reverse complement strand
TGGCCGGTGTAGCATATGCAAAAGGAGCCTCCGTGTTAATCTTTGCGGGTTTAATTTCTATATAGCCTGTCTGAGTATTCTCGACATAGTAATCAACCAGGTTTTTAGAATCCCCGTTAACCATCAAAGATATTCCAAGATGTGGTCCTGTCGATAATCCTGTGTTTCCAAGTTCACCAATAACATCTCTGGCTCTTACTTCATCGCATTCTTTGACAGAAATACTGTTTAAATGATGATACTCAATCACTGCATTTGATGAAAGAAGTTTAACCGTGTTTCCGTAGCCTTCTTCCCAGCCTGCAAAGATTACCGTACCATCCGCTATAGCATATATGGGATCTCCGGTCTTTCCGGAAATATCCGTTTCAGGATGATTCTTTTCATCATATTCGGCAGAAATTTTCGTACTTTTCGTCGGCCAAATCGCAAAACAGTCAAAAGATTCCGTTAACGCTTCCATTCCTATTATAACCGTGTCTTTCAGCCAATCATCCGAATTACTGCTGTATAGGCTCTTGGCAACCTTTTCATATGTAATATCCGGATTGTTTGTAAGAACAATAAATTTTCCGGGGCACTTTGCATTATTATCCTTTCCCACCAAAATCTTCCTGTACATGAAGACCTCATCCCCGTCAACTACATACTGTCCGTCAACATATTCATAATTTATTCCCATATTTTCACTGTTATTCTCATTCACATAATCCCCGTTTTCAACGATAATCCCATCATTTAAAACATTATCATTAGAACTCGGAATTATATGAAAAACATAGCTGACATGACCTTGATTATCCCATGATGCATTCACAGTCACGAAAAGTCCGCTTTCCGATAAGATATCTACGGAATGATTTTCAGGATTGTAATCTAAATCAAAAACATAATTCTTATATTCATCAGGGTTCCCTACATATTCATCTTCCATTCCTTTTACTTCAACTTTATCCGGTTCATTTAAAAACTGAAAAATAACTTTGTTGCTTCCTTCGTTTTTTGAAATAATCTTAACAACTGATTCATCGAAATCAGTATGCAATTTAACATCGGAAATGTCTTTTTCTTTTTTTTCTTTTTCATCATTTAATGCCCAAGCATATCCACGTATATCCGCCTCATAATAAGTATCATCATTTTCAAGGGAAACAATTAACTCAGGCAGTGTGTCTCTCCAATCCTCTTTCTTTTTAGGATTTGTCAAAAAACAAACCGCTGCAACTATAATCGCAACAACAGCAATAACAATAATCCAAAAAGCAGGTTTCTTGTAACTAAGAATACCCTTTACCCTGCTTTTAACACCTGTTTCACCGAACGCCAAAGGACATGCAGAAATTCTCTTTCTTTGAACAGCGCATTCCAAAAGCGCTTGAGAGTATAATGCGAGATAGTTCTTATCTTTATCCTTAATTACTTTTTCATCACAAGCTGCCTCGATATCCTTACAAAGAAGAATATATGCTACCCAACAAAGCGGATTAAACCAATATACTGACAAAAGTAAGAAACCTAATGGTTTCCACCAATGATCATGTCGTTTGATATGTGCATTCTCATGCGCATAAACATACTCAATTGTTTCTTCGTCGAGACTGGAAGGGATGAATATCAAAGGTTTGATGATGCCAAGTATAAAAGGGGATTGTATATCATCACATACAAAAGTCCGATACGAATAACTTTCTTTTTCGAAAGGGATTGCCGTGGATACCTGTCTCTTCAACTTGTCGAAGCTAATAATTGCGTATATAAGCATCATTGCAATACCAATAATCCAAACAATCGATGCAATTGAAACAAAAATCCGAATAGGATTATGCGAAACTTGAGTTTCTGAAGAGAATGTATCAGAAATAATTGGATTTACTGTATTATTTACTACAACAAATCCCGTATCAATCGAAGGCGCTTGATTGGAAACAATACTTTCCGAAATAACTTCGTTACTGGGTATTAAACTTAAAGCACTTTCTATAGAAAACGGGATTAACAAACGCAAAGCTACTAAAGCCCACAAAAGACATATAAGCCACTTGGGAGCTTTTCTAAGTAATAATCTTAATGCAATTACTGCAAGTATCAACCATCCGGCAGTAAAACTGATATTCACAATCCGTAAGAAAACAGAAGTCATATTCTACTTCTCCTTAAATTCATCTATCATCTTCTGAATTTCATCAACTTCTTTAGCGGTTAATTTTTTATTAGAAACAAATGCCGCAATAAAAGCAGGGAGCGATCCAGAATAGGAATCCTCAATAATCTGCTCACTCTTATTGGCATAAAATCTTTCTTTTGAAATGAGTGAGGAAACGATTCCATCTTCATTCTTCAATAAACCTTTCTCGCATAGTTTGCGAAGAACCGTATATGTTGTCGGTTTTTTCCAATTAAGTTTCTTTTCGCATATTTTCACCAATTCCCCAGAGGGAATAGGCTCATTTTCCCAAACAATATCTGCAAATCTTTCTTGAATAACACCAAGTTCTATATCATTCATAAATGAGTCTCCTTTGGTTTACTTCGATAAACTTCATTTTTAGTTTATTGCAATAAACCAGTTTTGTCAATAAAAGACTACAATCTTTTCAGTATAAAAAAAGTTGTCTTCTTATCAAAAAACAACTTCCTTAATACAAAAATATATCATAAAAACAAAAGAACATCCCATATCTGGAATGCCTTTCTAACAAACACGTTGGACCGGACAGCTTACATCTGCCTTACATCCTCATGCGGTTTACAACGATTTACTCTGTTGTATGTATATTAACACTATATGGATAATATGTCAAATTTTACTCTTCTGGAAAATTAAGCTCAATATCATGCTTCTCCGAGAAATCAAAAATATCCCCACGGCAAAGAAAAGGTTTCCACATCTTAACCGTTTCTCTGCTTTCCTTTATTTTCTTTTCTATGTTTCTATAAAATGTATTTGCAACATAGTCGGCAAGTTGAACTATTTTTTCATTCTTCGAGTCAGTATATTCTACTTCAAATTCACTACAAATCGGTCTCAAAAATGTTAGTTGTTGATTAAGATATCCCTCCAATTCATACTTTGCTCCTGTGGCAATATTTTGCTCATCAATAACAAACTTTATTTTACCAACTCCCGACATATATTTACTATGATTCCGAAAACAGCTATCAAGATATGTCTGTATTAAATAATTGAACGATCTTGCATGATTCTCAATAAATTTATCAGAAGCATACTCATTGTCCAAAACAATCAATCCCAATTCGATATCACCGGACGCATTCTTAAGAATATGCTCATAAATGGGTGCCTTTGTTGTTTCTGAAATGTCCGATCCTTTTATCTCGTGATTATTTTTAATCATATCTCGGTACATTTCGTTCTTCCTCATCATCTGAGAAATCTTACTTTTGTAAAGACGGCGAATTCTAACCGGATTATCCGTAAAAACCATTGCAATAACAAAATATCGATTATTACTTATATTTGTCTTTGTAATAGTTCCCGATTCATCTACGAAAACATACAAACACTTTTCTTCTGTCTCTGCCATATTAGCTCCTATATTCTTGTAACATATTATGCAGTATATCACTAAAGATATCTACAATGCTACACTATTTTTCCGTCATTCATTGCCTGCCTTAATGTTTTAATCGCAGTTTTTTCAATCTGATTCGCATACTTTTCCGTAAGATGAAAATATGCTGCCGTTTCGCCTATTGTATTACATTTCAAAATATTTAAGCCATAGTGATATGCAAGAAATATCCTTTGCCTTTGTGGAAGAAGTTCAAGTCTGTTATGCATCTTCTCAAGCAATAAATGAAGAACAGCAGCATTTCCTGTCGGATCCTGTTCTCCGACTCTTATTTTTTCTATTATAGGCATACCATCCTCATCAAGCTGATCGTCATTTAGGAATACTCTTGTAAGTCCGGCATCTATCATCCTTTTTTCAAATGCTGACATACCCTTTTGACACAAATCAAACATCGCATTCCTTATAACCGTATATGCGAAGGTCGTAAATTGTGCCTCGCTGTTTTCATCATATACTTGCGCTGCACGAAGCATGGCAATTCTTCCCTCTTGAATTATATCATCCTTTTCAATTCCACCATATAATACGTCATCTTGGGAAAAAGAAGTCTCTATGCTCGAAGCAATTTTATTTATTAATCCTTCATTTTCCATGAGAAGACGATTCTCGGCCATGAGATCATTCTGCTTGACCAATTTGCACAATTCTATATTTCTTTTATTTTGTCTTTGCTCGTGATTACTTCTTTCCATACTTTGATAAACTGTCATAAAGACCAATAATAGTCGGTGTCAATTCTTCAAGCATCTCAGGTGTAATCTCAGGATCTAACGATAAAGCATTCTTGGTAACTTCAGTTAATATCTTTATCTGTTGTTCTCTATTAAGATGTTTCCCCATCAATGCCTTGGGAGCTTCTTTTCTCATAGCCTGCAATACTTTTTCTTCAATTATTCTCCGCTCTTCTTTCTTTTCTTTCACCTGTGAATCAATCTTATCTTTAATTTCTTTTACCGCCAAAAGAATCTGCTTTTGAATTCTTTCAGTATCGTAATGTTCAGGTGGTTCCTTCGAAATTTTTAATCCGTTTTGTAAAGCAATCGTTTCCCTGTTTCGCGGTATCTTTTCTTCCTGAATCATTTCATCAACATAATCATACATAAAATCTTTTAATCGATTCGAAACTCGAATTGAATCCGATATTGATTCAGAAAAATAAATCGCCATCATATTTGTCGCTTTAATAAATTTTTCGTTTATCAATAATTCGTTAAGAACTCGAACATCGATTTGTCGATTATATAAAACTTTGGCAGCATCAACGGTTAATCCTAATTCGCTAATCTCATAATATGTCTTTTCAGGCGAATCAACTAATCCTAGAATAAAATCCGTCGGAACATCATAAAACTCCGCAAGCGCAATCAATTCATCGTTTTTTAACGGAGAAGATCCATCTTCAATTCTTCCGTATGTATTTCTGTTGATATTAATCAAATCAGCAAGCTTATTCTTGCTAAGTCCTCTTGATTCTCTTAGTTCTCTTAATCTTTCACATGTATTTCCAGGTAGATATTTTGACATTATAATTCCCCCGCACTCTGTTCTTACAATATTATATCGCATCCGGAATAAATCGAACATACTTTCTTTAAAATTTTGATTCTTTCTTTGGGTTGCTCATTTTTGAACAGTTTTCTTCTCAAAAATAACTTTCACTACTTCTTATGCACTACTTCCAATCATTTGAGAGTTTTTTCATTTTTTCCAAGTATTATCTATTAGAATCTAAAAATTTTCAGGTCTTTCCCGTAAGCCCGCTCAAATCCCCAAACCCTTATAAAGATAAGGGCGCACTTCTATACCTCTAATGAGGTATCGTGCTTTTTACTTCGTAAAGTCTACCCGGCTTCGCCAATTTGCGTTCGCTGACGCTCCGAGTATTACGGAGGGAAAACAAAATATGATAACAGATTTAATTTAGAAGAAAGGAGGAATGAATTAATGGATGAACACAAGCCAAGTGTAATTAACAAAATCAGAACCTATTCTGACATAGCAAAAATGCGTGCTGATATTCGTAAAGATGAAATCAAAATATCTCACCTTAATCACAGGGTAACCAAAAATGAAAATCGCATTGATAATTATTCGAATGATGAACGCAAAAAACGAAATCATCGCATATGCCAGAAAGGTGCACACATCGAATATCTTATCCCGGAAACAAAAGAGCTTACAGATGAACAATTCTTAAAATTCTGTGATGCTCTTTTTTCTTTCCCGGGAATTAGATCTTTCATTAAAGAAACAATATCAAACATCAAGGAGGAAAAATAAATGTCGCTATATCACTTTAATGTTAAACAAGTCAGTCGAGGGAAAGGTGGCTGTGCAGTCGCATCAGCCGCTTATATTTCAGGAGAAAAGATACAAGATGACTACTATGGAAAAATGCATGATTATACCAAAAAAGGCGGTGTGATTCATTCAGAAATAATGCTGCCCGACAATGCACCTGAACGTTTCAATGACAGGAAAACTCTATGGAATGAGGTCGAAAGAATTGAAAAACATCCTAAAGCTCAACTCTGCTATAATTTCAATTTTTCTCTTCAAAACGAATTAAGTTATGAGGAAAACTACGAAACCGTAAAACAATTTATACAAGAAAACTTCATATCAAGAGGAATGATAGTTGACTTTGCTATTCATAACCCTGAAAAGGACGGAATTCCAAATCCGCATGTTCATATGCTTATTCCAATTCGACCTCTTAAGGAGGATGGCTCCTGGGGAAATAAACAACATCGGGAATATCTTTTTGATGAAAACAATAATCCGATAATGGATGAAAACGGTAATCAAAAATTCAAGGCTGTGTCCAATACCGATTGGGGAGATCCGAATACTCTTATCAAATGGAGAGAATCATATGCAAATCTTTTTAATGAAGTATTCGAAAGAAAAGGTCTCGATTGCAGAATAACTCATCAGTCTTATGCTAACCAAGGCTTGGATATAATACCAACCATACATGAAGGTCCTGCTGTAAGAGCCATGGAAGCGAAAGGTATAGAAACCGAAGTTGGAAAGCGCAATCGAATCATAAAGCTTAGTAACAAATTCCTTACACGTCTTTCAGACAATCTTTCAAACATCATTGAATGGATATCAGAATTCATAAAAGAATGTCAGAAAGAAAAAATATATGTCCCAACGGTTGGTTCAGTACTTATGGATTATTACGAAAAACGAAGTAACAATGCTTACAGTAATACCGGAAAGATAAAAGTTATTAAGGAATGGTCTCGCACTTTGGCATTCTTGGACAGCAACCATATCACAACTTATGAACAATTATCCGAGCATGTTCAGGATGCATATACGAAAGTAAATGATATACAAAAAAGATTGAGTTCAAACAGTAAAAGAACTCATGAGATAAAAGAAATCTTTCGTTATCGTGAAATGTACAAAGCAAACAAACCATTTTTCGAAAAGTCAAATTCTTTCATATTGCCATTAAAAAAAGAAAAATATAAGGAAACCTATTCAGATGAAATAAAAAAATATCATCTGGCTGAAAGAAAACTAAATGAGTTTTGGGGTAATTCCAAGCCAAATTGGAGTGAATTGGAGAAAGAATTAAAGCAGTTATCTAAAGAACACACCCGACTCAGTTATATCTTTAACGATTACAAAGAAACTGCAAACTTTGCTTATCGAATTAAATGTATTTCCAATGAATTACTAAATCCTTCCAATGATATCAGGCAACCAGGTAAAAACCGTAATCGAAATATTGAAAGATAAAAAAGGAGGGAATTTTCAAATGAATATTTACAAAACAGTTAAGGAAGCTGTATCCACTTCGGATGCAGCTTCTTTTTATGGAATACAAGTTAATCGAAACGGGATGTGTTGCTGTCCATTCCATAGTGACAGAAATCCAAGTATGAAAGTTGATATTAACTACTATTGTTTCGGGTGTGGCGAAAAAGGTGATGTTATAAGTTTTGTTTCAAAACTTTTTAATATATCTCCTTATGAATCCACTATAAAGCTCTCAAAAGACTTTGGAATAAATATTTCACAAATACAAAACATCCCTGTTTCTAACAAAAACGAAATATATACCAAAAGAAAAGAAGTATCGGATTTCAAAAAAGCATTATCCGAATACATATTCGATTCGATAACCGAATTATTGGCTTATCTCAACAGTCTTAAATCTTTTCTAAAAGATTACAATCCCA
Source organism: uncultured Lachnospiraceae bacterium (assembly GCA_947303375.1). Classification (GTDB taxonomy): domain Bacteria; phylum Bacillota; class Clostridia; order Lachnospirales; family Lachnospiraceae; genus UBA3766. Next base: position 3,530 of record CAMYYF010000038.1, on the reverse strand, counting down.
CTAATCCGGATGAATTTAGTAACTGCAATCCTCTTTACGAAGAAGCATTAAACAATATTGACCGAATCGAGTGGATGTTGGATCAGCTCACTTTCGAAGATACAAATAGTCAAATTGAATTTATTAACACTTATAAAGGAGAAATAGAAAATGTCAGAAAAAGAAACATTGAACTTAATACAAACAAAACAATTAATGCAAATAGCTGAAACTCTAATCAACGCAGGATATTTATTACCGGCAGAATCTACTTTAACTATTAACGAAAAGGAAGATGTTCGATCACAATTAAAAACAGATGAGAAAGGACGCGTTTATCAATCAAATGAGAACTGTCAATTAATTCTTCGCATCGACACATTATTTAAGAATGCAATACGATTCAATGAACTTAGCAGCATGATTGATATATGCAAAGATCTCGGATGGAAACGTGAATCACCAAATTTTTGTGATACTGATTTGGATAATATTATTACATATATGGAAACCCACTACGGAATAAGCGCTGAGAAGAAAATCGAACGAGCGGTACGAATAATCGCAAAAGAAAACAGTTATCATCCTCTACGCGATAAACTATTAAACTTGAAATGGGATGGTATCAGTCGTATATCAAATGCTCTTCATCATTTTCTTGGAGCAGATAAAAGCATTCTTGTTGCCGAATCTTTAAAAGTATTCATGCTTGGAGCCGTTTCCAGAATTTTTAATCCAGGTTGCAAATTTGAACTCATGCTTTGTCTCGTTGGAGGTCAAGGCGCAGGGAAATCAACCTTTCTTCGTTTTCTTGCAATGAATGATCTGTATTTTACGGATGATATCAAAAAACTGGATGATAAAGTATTTGAGCATATTCGTGGTCATTGGATAATCGAAATCCCGGAGATGATTGCAATATTAAATGCCAAAATGGTTGAGGAAACAAAATCATTTGTCAGCAGGCAATATGATAATTATCGAACTCCCTTTGATAAATATGCCGTAGATCATCCAAGACAATGTGTCTTCGCAGGAACATCAAATAAAACTCAGTTTCTTCCCATGGATAAATCCGGCAATAGAAGATTTCTTCCTGTCGAAGTTAATTCAGACAATGCCGAATGTCATATTCTTGACGATGAAGAAGCTGCCCGATCTTATATTGAACAATTATGGGCTGAAATAATGACTATATATCTTTCCGGACAATATTCACTAACATTAACAAGAGAATTACAAAAAGACCTCTTGACCGCTCAGGAAAAACATTGTCCTGAAGATCCTATGGAAACAGCAATCAGAAACTACCTGGATGAATTTCATCCTGAGTATGTTTGCGTAAAAATGCTGTATCAAAACGCATTTAATCATTCCGAAGCAGATACTCCTGCACAGTGGGAATCTAATGCTATCAGCGAAATAATGGAGCAGAAAATGACGGATTATCGTAAAATATCTTCTCATCGTTTTCAAAAATACGGAACTCAAAGAGCTTGGGTACTTGTTAAAGACTCCGAATTCCGTGAGTTAACCGATGATGAGAAAGAAATTTGCCCTTTTTAAATAACACTGTAAACAGTTAAACCAATAAACACACAAGTAACTCAAAGCATAAAAATCTAACATATAAACTTTCAAAATAATAGCGTTTATCCGTTTAAGACATCCTTAACAGGGCGTCTTTTTTTATGCCTTTTTAACCCATAACACCGAGTCGGTTATTCCGCCGGTGTTTTTTTATTTGGAGGAATTACATGAAAAATAAATCAAAGAAGCTTTCCTGCATCATTACCGAGCAGGATAAAGAAGATTCATATTCTATAACTCAATTGCAAAATATAATAAGATTTGGTAATCTCGAAGATGGTGAGATCGCAATCTATTATGATATGATTTCAAAACAGAAAACAAAAATGGTAGAAAAAATCTACCGAACAGCACATCCTAACGCAAAGGAGGGACTATTCTACCACTTGTCCGATGGCAGGTGGAAAAGCAAAAATCCGACATTTTACGCTAAAAGTCGAGAAGAACTTGTTGAAAAGCTCTATAAACACTTTTTCGTACATACTTTCCATGAAGTGTATTTAGAATGGGTAGATATGCGTATTAATCACGGTATCAAATCCAAAAAGACAATTCAGGAAGATATTTCTCTTCTGAATAATGTTTTCGCTAACGAACCGATTTACAACATGCCTATTACGGATATCAAGAAAAAAGATATCAAATACATGTATGAACGATGGACCGGCCCGGGATTAATTACCAAAAAGGCTTTTATGAATAGAAAATCCGCCTTAAACGGTGTTTTTATCTATGCAGCCGAAAATGAATATATACCTATAAATTTTATTACTTCTATAGGGACATCCGAACTTAAATTTAAGGAACCGAAGCATCAACCGAAAGCATTCAGCATTAAGGATCGTGAAAAACTGCTTCAGTACCTTCGTACACTTCCGCAGGACGGATATACTTTGGCAATTCAATTGGCACTGTATACAACATTACGAATCGGTGAAATAAGAGCCATAAGACCTGAAGATGTTGAAGGAAACATTCTTTCTATCCGTCATCAGCTAGTCGAAGAGTCAAATTACAATGTTAATTCAACTCATAAGACCATACAAAAAGAAGCCAGGTATGTAAATGAAAAATTACCCAAAGGAAACACTTACTACTCTATTAGAGATTTAACCCTCATTCCTGAGGCCGTAGAAATCATTAATAAAGCAAAAGAAATTAATCCAAAGGGAGAATATTTGTTTATGTGTTACGAAAGACCTCTTAATAACGATACCTTTAATGAACGATTGAGAAAATATTGTTCCGGAGCAGAAGTTCCTTATCTTTCAAGCCATAAACTTCGTTTTACTGTTGCTTCAACTATGTGTGCCGCAGGAATTGACATTGCTTTTCTTCAAAAATCGCTCGGACATTCAAACAGGGCAATGACAGAACACTATATTTATGAGCCTGTAAAAGAAAGCGTTGATATGACAGAGCAACTTACCCAGGTATTAAGCGTCGGATAAGGTTAACATAACTAAGAGAGAAATATAAAAAAAAGAGGTTCAAGAAAAAACGCTGAAATGCCCTATTTGCAGTGTTTTGAACAATTTAAGAAAATACAGAACCATTTTTGAACCTTCTGAACAAAAAAAAGAATGCTGCAAACCACCTAAAATAGAGGCTTACAGCACCCAACGAATGCCGGCGACCGGAATCGAACCGGTACGGGAGGTTAGTCCCGCAGGATTTTAAGTCCTGTGCGTCTGCCAGTTCCGCCACGCCGGCATGCTATTTTTATAAATAAATGGGGCCTACAGGGCTCGAACCTGTGACCCTCTGCTTGTAAGGCAGATGCTCTCCCAGCTGAGCTAAGACCCCATGTATCGATATATTTATCTAACGACCCAGATCGGACTCGAACCGACGACCTCCGCCGTGACAGGGCGGCGCTCTAACCAACTGAGCCACTAGGCCAGAATAATGGACCTTCGGGGACTCGAACCCAGGACCGACCGGTTATGAGCCGGTTGCTC
>CAMYYF010000037.1:0-11784 GCA_947303375.1 uncultured Lachnospiraceae bacterium | reverse complement strand
CGGAAAGAAAATGAACTCTGTCCATATATCCGAGCGCAGAAAAATCATCGGATAATACTCCGACTCTGATATCGTTTTTGGTCTTTGATACATTTATCTTCTGAAGTTCTGACCAGAGAACCTTGTATCTTTTATTGGTCATTCTGACATTAACAAATTCTGCGGGTACAGGGATACCTGCAACAATTTGTACTGTCTTGGTTTCGCCGGCGCCGAGTGCAATTTCTTCTTCGTAAAGAATATTATTGTTGGAATAACCGGGAATAATAAGCTGCATACAGCCTTCAAAATTATTTGAGTTTTTGTTGGTAACGGTTATTTCAAAAGGGGCTCCGTATCCTACCAGAACCTTTTGACCGTAACCCGCGTCTAAAGAAACCTCAAAATCATATGTGGTTTTGGCTTCCGCAAAACGCGCAGGAATAAATGCAATTAATGCTCCAAGCATAAGAATGCATATAATCCTTTTTATTATGCTTTTTTTCATTATGACCTCCGAAAGTCCCATATATTTTGGCACACGAAACTTATTATATAATATAATCTTATTTATTACAAATTAAGAGACTGCTTTGAGCCCGGTTTCAGTCTCTGATTACAGGCTCAATTACATATCCGATATCATCATCGGGAATGTATTTTATACTGCAGTTGAATTCCTGGGCATTTAAAACAACGTCCGTAAAATCAGCCAACATATATGCAGTTAAAGACTTACCTTCTTCAAATCCTTCAAAGTCATCGGGAATATAATCGTAATCTCCCAAAACTTCAACTATTTCGACATCTGTCAGCAAAGTTCCTTCATCGTTTTCATATACCGAAAGGAATTTAACCTTAACTTTATCGTTAATGATTTTAAGCTCTTCGCTGCTCGTTGAGGGTGTTGTCATAAAGGATAGTCCGTTTTTGCCCTCAATGGTGTCGGGATTAATGGTGAAATCCGCATTTTCTTCGGTTACCGAGTCGCTTTTCTCTGCTCCGGCACTATAATCGTAGGTAGCTTCTGCGTTTTTCGTGCGTTCGTCTTCGTAAGCGTCGAATTCATATTCTGCCACAGAAGCCTCATCCATTGTCGCAGCAGCATCATAAGAGGCGCTGTCAGCGTCGGAATTCGGTGCGTAAGATGTGGTAGTTGTTGCCATCTCCATCATGTTCGTGGCCGATTTGCTGCCCAATCCGCTCATCATCATGAGTAATCCTACGGGAATAATAACCACAAGAAGAATCGCTGCCGAAGGTACCGCTACAAATACCCATGCGGGAATTCTGAACTTTTTCTTGTTGGTCTGAGTCTTATTTACAGGCTCATTATCAAATGCGTTTACAGCATATTTGTTTGCAGTATTTACTTTGTTTTCTTCAGGTTTACTGAAATTAATAACATTTGAAGACGGTGTTTCGTTACTCTTTTTGCTTTCCTCTTCGTCAATTGCCGCTTCGATTCGACCCCAGAGATCGGGCAAATCGTTCATTACGGCTTCTTTATATTCTTTTGAAAGATCTTTATTCATAGCCCAACCTCCTTAATTTTTTGATGGCTTCCTGATAACGCCAGGTAATAGTACCCATCGGCACCCCGAGCGCTTCCGATATTTCATTGAACGTCATATCGGATAGTATCTTCATACTGACAACCTGCCTTTCTTTTTCCGAAAGAGTGGCGAGTGCTTCGGTTACCGTCATATCTCCTATTACTGTCTCTTCGACCTTATCGTTTGCCACGGGTTCGATGCCCTCTTCGATAAAATCGTCTACTGCTACCGAACGTGAATTTTTCCTTACAAAATCAATCGCCATATTTCTGGCAATTGTAGCAAGAAAGGTTTTGTGTGAATCTTTCAATTCCATGGTTTCCGCCATGTTATAAAGCTTCACGAAAAAATCCTGTGTCACGTCTTCGGCATTTTCTCGCTGACCGACTACACCGTAGATAATAGAATAAATATATCCGAGGTATTCATCATAAATATCTTTCAGGCCGGACTTGTCTTTATTCTTTATTCTGTTGATGCACTCCGAAAACTTTTCCTGAGTCAAGTTTCCTCCTAACTCCACTAAAGATACGAATCAGTTTTATCTTTTTATGGTAAATTTTTATTTTTTTTACGGCTCCTTGCCAAATACGATATTTCCGTTCGTTTTGATAACCACGCCGTCATTGTTTTTATATGAATAATCGTTGGTAATGTTAATATTGCTCCAATCCGAAGGATGGATGGCAAAGGAAACGGTAAATTTGTCACCCTTCTTAAGAGACATTGAATCTCCGATTGAAATAACACACTTCTTGTCACAGTCCGTTCCCGAAGCATCCGAAATACTGCCGGTCACGTTATTTAAAGCCGTATATGTGCCGTCCTTTGCATTAACCGCACTGTGATAATTGTCAAATACAAACGCATTCTTGTTGTCTGCGGTGTAATAATACGTAATGGTTGTCTTCGACAAATCAATCGCATTGGAAGAATTATTCGTAAATTCAATCGTTCCCGAAACACTGCTCTTACCGTCGCCCGTATATTCAATCTTAACTGCTAAATCTCCGGTATCGGAGGTGACGGTTGAGGGTGAAACGGATACATTGTTGTTATTGCCCGAATTGTTATTTGAGGTGCTGTTATTTGAATTGTTTGCAGCATTGTTATTTGCTACAGCGCCTGAAGGAATTACAGACTCTCCCGCTTTGTCTCCGCTCTTTGGAGTGGTTCCGAAAACAAGCGTGTCGTTTTCATAAACTGCCATATTCTTGGCAAGTGTTACGCTTCCGCTTGAAAGTCCCTTAAAAGAAGGATCGTTGGAATCGTCCCAAACACCGTTCTTACTCTTCATGCGAACCTGGATTTCCTGTTTGAAATTGGACTGTCCGCCGGGATAAAGTTTGCCGTCGTCAAATACAACTGAAAGATAATAAATATTGTTGGCTTCGTCCCATACCTTAAGGCCGTCGCATCTGCCTGACTGCATATAATTGGTACTTACTTCGATATCAGAAGCCTTACCGCCTGCTTCAATTACTTCAGTTAAATCTACAAAATACCTCAATTCGATTTTCTTTGGTACTCTTGCGGGCCAGCCTGTAATATTGTACACAAAGGCTTTGATTTCAACAAAATCGGCTCCCGAAACATTTATTCCGCCGTCTGCATAAATCTCCAGCCCGGGAGTTTCAACTGCGCCGAAGTCTTTTATGGTCTGTCCTTTGTACTTTGAATAAAGGTGTGCGAGAAGTCCGGTGAAGCCTGCGTTGTAATCACATGCAACTTCGTTTACGGTATAGTCTGAGACTGTATCGTTGTATCCGTCGTTTGCATCGGGACCGCCTACCAGCGCACCGTATAAAATATGTCTCGCGGGATTTGGCTCATTCATATTATCACAGTATGAACCCTGTGCCGTTCTGTGATGAGGGTTCTTAGGATAATTGTTGCCAAACCCTATTTCAAAGGATCTGCCTGTATCTCCGAGTGCATATCCTGCCTGTGATAAAGCAAAGTCTTCGTATGTTTTCTTTTTAGACGGTGTACAAAGTCCGCTGTCCGCATAAATACTTGCGATATAAGCAGTAGTTGTGGCATATCTTAAAGATCCCCATGAATCAAGCCATGCAAGTCCTTTGGGTGTGTATGTAATCTTTTCTCCGTCAACACCGGTAGTCCACCAGTCAAGATGCTTTTCTATGGCCTCGGAGTACATAATGTCTTCTGAATTTTCTGCGAGTAAAAGAGCCGCACCGATATGAACGTCGTCCCAGCACATTGCCCATTTATGGTTTTGGTCTGCCTTGCTATAGTCTGATTTGGCATTGGTTAAATATGTCTCATCGTTTGTGGCCATATAAAGCCATACACCGGACCATGCAAGCTCGTCGTTAAATCCGCTCCACGAATTGTAAAAACCGTTTGCCGCGGTATATCCGGCATCGGATTTGGTATCGCGCGCAAATTTATATAAACTCTTTGCATGCTTAAGGCACAGATCACTGTAGGATTTGTCAACATCCTTATAAACTATCGAGCATGCGGCAAGTGAAGCTGCAGTCTCTGCGCATACCGCAGAACCCGGGTTCTGTTTTGTAACCTTATATGCAGGCCTGCTCATTCTCGTATCAACCACTTCAGCGGGTCCCCACCATGAATGATCCTGGTTGCCGTCTCCGACCTGATAGTAATAAACCTCGTCCGAAGGATGGCACTTGATAAAATAATCGTTTGCCCATTTGATATTGGATAATGCGTAATCAAGCTGTCCCGATTCAACATAAGCATCCTTGTCTTCGTATACAGACCATGCCAGCATCGTAGCGGTATAAGACATCGGCAAATTGAATTTCACATTATCTCCCGCATCATACCATCCGCCAGACAAATCAAGACCTGCATCAGAACCGTCCTTTAAGCACGAATCGCCTCTCCAGTTACATCTGACTTGGTCAGGTAAATCTCCGGAGCGCTGAAGCTCATAAAAAAGAAGGGATTTCTGAAGGGCTTCGCCGTAATTGTACTTGCCTGTTCCTTTAGTGCCTTCGTATCCGCTTCCCTTCTGTGAAAGGTTTCCGGTATCAAGAATAGAGTTTACCGGTTTGGTCACCGTTTCCGTACTCTCTTCCGTGGTTTTCTTCTCGGGTTTTGTTTCTTCTTTTTCTTCTTTTGATTCTTCTTCGTTTTCCTTTGAATCAACAGAAACTGATGTGTCCTTGTTATCGGACACATCAGTCACATTGTTTGTATTATCGTTATCACTTTCCGTGATGCCCGTTTCGACAGTAGCTACTTCGGGCGTTTCAACTTTTCTGTTTTTAATCTTTTCTGTGATTATAATACCTGCAACAAGAGCAATTCCGGCTAAGATAATAACTGCGCCTACGGGAATTCCGATCATTAAGAATTCTTTTATGCTCTTTTTGTTTTCTTCGTTTTCGTCAACGTATGGTTTTCTCATTACTCTTCCTTAGCCTCAGCCTTTTCGGATTCTTCGTCCTGTTTTTTATGGATGTTGTTGATATCATCCATTGATCCGCCGCCCTTGTCGTCGGGATCTCTGAATGCACCCTGTTCAACCAGTCTTAAGAAGGCATCTACAACATCTTCAGTAAGCTGAGTGCCTGACACTTCTTTTATGATTGATACAACCTTTTCGAAATTCATACGATTTCTGTAAGGTCTGTTTGAATACATGGCATCGAAAGTATCCGCAACTGCAATAATCTGCGCTGCTCTGGGAATTTCGTCACCCTTAAGTCCATCGGGATAACCTCTTCCGTCAGGTCTTTCATGATGCGATCTCGCGCCGGTCGCAAGCTCAGGCACAATACTGATGTCTTTAAGAACGTTATAGCCCTGAATCGAATGTGACTTGATAAGCGTAAATTCTTCGTCCGTAAGTTTTCCGTTTTTGTTAAGTACTTCAGGCTTGATACCAATCTTTCCGATATCATGCAAAAGCGCTATGTTGTAATACTTCTCAACGGTATCCTCATCATATCCGAGTTCCTTCGCAAGCATTGCAGTGTACTCCGCAACTCTTGTGGAGTGACCTTTGGTATAACGGTCTTTCATATCGATGGTTCGTGCTATCGCTTCTGTCATCTCTTTGATGAACAGTCGGTTTTCTTCCTGTTTCTTTAAGTAGTTTCTTGTCTTTCTGTGAACTACTAAAACTATCAGTTCGTAGAGCGCAAATGCAAGGAATATAGCGATAAGTACGTAGAACAAAAGTGTTTCATGGAACGCTTTCTGTTTTACAATTGTTACGGAAAGTTCGTTTTCGCCCGGATTTAAGGCATCATCAAGCTTCATGATGAAATGATATGTCTTGCCTCGAAGGTTGGTATATGTAACCGGCTCGAATTCCGAACTTGCCACGGTTCTTTCGTCCTTATCAAATCCTTCGAGATAATAGGTTACCTGGGGATTCATCAGTGAATATGTATATACATATCCGAAAATCGTAACTCTCTTTGTATGAGGCGGAATTGTGATCACACCGGTTTCGTCGGGATAGATATCCACGCCGTCTGCATCCACATACGGAACCGCCATTTTTATATCAACGACATCCGCAAATTCTTTTTCGATATTTACTTTTGAAACGCCTGTGGAACCTGCAACATACAAATCTCCGTCTTCAGTCAGTTCGCTGTAGGAGTTTGCCGTCGCAACGGAGGTGAGTCCGTTGAATATACTGAAATATGTGGGATTGATTTTTTCATTGTTTAAAAGCTCGTCAACTTTGGCTACGTAAATACCGTTGCTGGCCAATATCCACATCTCACCCTTGCTGTTTTCAACCATATCGAAGTTGTTCGAGTAAGGGAAATTCTTGATTGTTACGACCCGGAAGTCCTCGGTCATATACGCAATCGAGTTACTGGTTATAATCCAGTAGAGATGTCTTTTTGCGTCTCTTTTTATTCTTAAAACAACCATTGAAGCAAGGCCTTCTTTTAAGCCTATTCCTTCTACGTTGTTGCCTTTTTTTACATAAATACCGCCGCCATCGGTACCCATTATTATTTCACCGTTAAAGCCTTCGGTAACTGTAAGCACTTCGGGGTTTCCGAGTCCCGAATCGGTATCGATTACTTCTTTTACGCCCGCTTTACTGTCAAGTACAGCCAGACCTTCGGAACACGCTACATAAATGGTTTTATCTTCGCATTCATAAATTGCTCTGACCTTGTTTGAAGGAAGTCCCGAATCTTTGTTAAAAGATGTAATGTTTCCGTCCTCATACTTTAAAAGGCCCAGATTGCTGTATGTCGAAATCCAGAGTATGTTTTCACTGTCTCTGATAATGGACCTGATTCTGACACCATCCAGCAGTTTTATGAGATTGTTGGTGTTGTCGGGATCCATGTCTTTGGGAATATTATATTTTTTCCTGATGAGCATGTATTGGGCTTTTGCGCCACCTTCAACAACAATAAGTCCGTCATCGGTTCCCATTAAAAGAAATGAATTATAACGTGCTGTTGTATTAACTACCGTCTCTTCAAGCCCGTACTTGGCAAAAATATCCGTAAAACGGTTACGTACGACTTTTAAGACACCCTGTCTCGATGATGCAAACCAAAGATTTCCTTCATAGTCGGTAATCATCTGATCAATCGAGTTGTTCATCGGAAGGTTGTAAATCTGTCTGAATCCTGCATTGTCATTAATTCCGATACCGTTATCGGCGCAAACCCAGAGTTTGTTGTCCAAATACTCCAGAGAATTGATTTTTTTAAGAGGATCGACATTTATTTCTTTTACGATTTTCCATTCATTGCTTAATTCACCATAAAAGATACTCGAGTCATCGGTTCCGATGTAAAGATATCCGGGGTTATTCGGATCGGGTAAAACGCAGTTTGCATCCTTAAAGCCAAGCTTTGATTCATCGTAAAAGCCGGTCACCTTAAGATTTTGAATTGTAAACACATCACCTTCCTGCGTAATACCGTAAATGATGCCGGTATTATCATCCATACGAAGCTCATGAATAAAAGCATCGTTAATGCTCGGAGCATCAAGTCTGTACATGTTCTGGTATTCATCAACGATTTCAATGCCGTGCGTGGTGGCTATAAGAATATTGCCCGCCTTGTCTTCCAGGATACTTCTGATAGAAAGCGACTGTGAGGAATGAATATCTTTAAAATATTTGTACTCGCCCTTTTCAAGCATTGCGGTACCGTTGTCGTTCGTACCTATCCAGAGACGGTTTTTACTGTCCACATAAAGAGCTGTAATACTCGCAATACCTGTGGTTGAATCCATTCTTTCAAAATTGTGTCCGTCAAATTTGATAAGTCCCGAGTAACTGCCTATCCAAATAAAGCCCTCTGCGGTTTCTGCAATCGCATTGGCCTCGGATGTCGGAAGTCCGTTACTGTTATTGTAAAGAAAAGATGTGTAGCCTTCGTTCTGTCCCGAAAATTCTACGCTTACGTCGTCATATTCAACACCCGAATGAGTCTTCGCAGATGCCGTATTATCAAAGAAAACCACCGTAAAAGAAACCGTCAGAACAAATAAAAGGACCAGACTAAAAAGTCTTTTAGCCCGCTCCATAATAATCCGACGTTTTTTAAAAGAAAAACGGTAAAAACTTTTCATAACATTCCCTCTTTAAGCCAAAATAAAATGATCTTCCACAATCATAATTACTCAAATTAATATTTTAACATAAGGGAGTGTTTTTTTCAATTAAAAGACCTTGCAAAACTAGTCTAAATTACTCTCGAAAAAGGCCCTTACTTCGTGCAAATTCACGAAGATTTTATGGCAGAGTTTGCTTATCTCTTCATTCGGCTCAATCATATCGGGAACCATCAGCGGTTTTGCACCTGCTGCATGCGCTGCTTTGATGCCGTTAAACGAGTCTTCAATGATATAGCTTAATGTCGGATCAACGCCGAGTTTTTCTGCTGCTTCAAGGAAGATTTCAGGGTCCGGTTTTGACTTTGTAACCATATCTCCGCCGATTACAACATCAAAGTATTCAAGTATCTTTGCATCTCTAAGCTGGTTTGTAACGGTTTTTACGTTGGTTGACGATGCAAGAGCGGTTTTAATGCCGTTTTCCTTTAAGAAACATAAAAGTTCATCAACTCCGGGTTTCTTCGGAAGCTTTCCGCCTCCACAAAGTGCGGTATACCTTTCGGAAATGACTTTCTTGTACTCTTCGTAAGGGCAGTCTTCACCATACGTCTCATAAAAGAGTTTCTCGGTAGCCTTCTCATTGATACCGATGCATTTTATAATCAGCTCATCCATACCCTTCATGTTATTCTCTTTTGCAAAATCTATCCACAGGTCACAAACGATTCTCTCCGAATCAAATATGACTCCGTCCATATCAAATATTACTGAATCTATCATTTTTTTCTCCAAAATAGCGCCAAAAAAGATATTAAATCGTAATTTAACTTTCAGCCTTTATCTTGTTAAGAAGGCCCTCGCAGCCCTCTTTGATTTGTCTGTATGCAGTTACGAAATCTCCGGTGTACCAGGGGTCCGCAATCTGCTTTCCGGGCGTTGAAGAATAGTCCATACAGAGTGAAATCTTATCATCCTTTCCGTTAAAGAACCTGTCACGCATGATACGATGGTGGATATCTTCCATCGCAACTATGTAGTCAAACTTATCGTAATCGTCTCTTCTTACCTGTCTTGCTCTGTGTCCCGAACAGTCGATTCCGTGTCTTCTTAACTCATCTCTCGCGGGCGGATATACAGGATTACCCAGTTCCTCCGTCGAAGTAGCTGCAGATTCAATATAAAACTTGTCTGCCAACCCCTCTTTTTTTACCATATCCTTAAAAATATACTCTGCCATAGGCGATCGACAGATGTTGCCCCAGCAGACGAAAAGTACTCGTATCATAATAATAACTCCGTTCGTAATGCCGTGATTTAAAGCCCTCTGAGATTAGATGCGGTAACCGACATCTTAATATTATCGCTCATCAAATGAGCTTAATCATGACAATTTATAATAACATATCATGCATAATTCTTCCAGCAGACAAGCCAAAAAGAACCCCGGCAGCATCGCCGGGGCTCTTAAGCTTTAATGTGTTTTTTCTCAAAAACTAGATGTATTTTCTGATAAACTCCTCGATATGATCAAACGGAATTACATTAATATTATCATAAAGGTCCGTATGAACCGCATCGGGAATTATCATGAGTTCCTTATTGTCGGTATACTTGCTGTCTTTAATCATGTTTGCATATGCATCCTTCGAGAAATAACATGAATGCGCCTTTTCGCCGTGAACAAGTAAAACCGCACTTCTGATCTCATTCGAGTATTTAAGTATAGGCTGGTTCATAAAAGATTCGCACCCGATCACATTCCATCCCTCGTTGGAATTAAGAGATCTTGCATGATATGCTCGGCCTTTGTAGTATTCGCTGTAATCTTTAACGAAGAAAGGTGCATCTTCGTCAACAGGCAGAGGAAGGCAGCCTCCGGCACGCTTATAGGAACCGTTCTTTAAATCTTCCAGACGCTGCATGGCAAGAGTTTTCTTTTTCTCATAGCGTTTCTCTTCGGAATCTTCGGAATCAAAATATCCGTTGGCATTTACTCTGGTCATGTCATACATGGTTGAAGCCACGGTTACTTTAATACGAGGATCAAGTGCAGCCGTGTTAATTGCCATTCCGCCCCAGCCACAAATTCCGATGATTCCGATATGCTCGGCATCCACCCTGTCATTCAGGCTCAGGAAATCGACTGCTGCCATAAAATCTTCCGTATTGATATCCGGAGATGCCATGTATCTCGGCTCTCCGCCGCTTTCGCCCGTAAAAGAAGGATCAAACGCGATTGTTAAAAATCCTCTTTCTGCCATATTCTGTGCATAAAGGCCCGAGCACTGTTCCTTAACCGCACCAAAAGGCCCCGAAACCGCAATCGCGGGAAGCTTGCCTTCGGCGTTCTTCGGAACATACATATCTGCCGCAAGCGTAATTCCATATCGGTTAACGAATGTCACTTTGCTGTGTTCAACCTTATCGCTTTTGGGAAATGTCTTATCCCATTCTGTTACCAATGTAAGTTCTTCTTTTTGTATCATTTGTTTTCCTCCGTGTACTTTTCTTTATTTGCTAATGCTTTCCTGCTTTCTTTTACGTCAACACTTTATATCTGCAGATTGTAACTAAACATTTTTGCCCATATCATATGCTTCTTTTAATGCTTTATGACCTTTAATTTCTCCCTGTTCGTTCACACCGCCTGCAAATACTTTTCCTTTGAATTCTGCTTTTTCAAAACAATCTACCCAGCCCTGAACACCGCCGGCTGCTTTTTCATCTACATAATCTTCATCTTCTGCAGCCACAGATAAAAGGTAAACATCTCTGAACTTGTAATCTCTGGGATAGAGCGAATTGGCTCTGTCAATCATCGTTTTCATCTGTCCGCTCATCTCGTAATAATATATTGGTGTGGACCAAACTACTGCCTCTGCCTCAAGGATCTTTTCCGTAATTTCGTTTGCATCATCTTTGATTACACAATGACCTGCTCTTAGGCATCCGAAACAACCCGTACAAAATGCGATTTTCTTCCCCTTCAAAGATACAATCTCAACTTCGTTGCCCGCATCCTTTGCTCCTCTGGCAAACTCTTCTGCCAATGCATCCGAATTGCTCCTTGCTCTCAAACTTGTTTCAATAACCAATACTTTCTTTGCCATACTTCCTCCTATTCCATACTTAATGTAATTGTCACATCACCATTGCCAAGTAAATTTTCCAATTCTTCATCCGAAAGATTTATCTTTCCAAGTCTCGTATAAGACCATGAATTGCTGCCGTAAAAAACAACCAGCTGATTACCTGAATATAAAACTATGTCTCCGGGTTCGGTGGTGGTTTGCTTATCATTTCTGGTTACGCTTTGCCCGATTGAACCAACCTGTTCAAACCCTCCGTACATCGACATCTGTATCAAAAGATTCTTCTCGGCAAGTTCTTTTAACTCTCTTACCGAATCGTTGTCTTCCCATGAAACATCGACTTTTGTGTCACCTATTGTCATTATCATATTTGCATCCTTTTCAAAATCATTTGAATCGTTCATTACAATTGTCTGCTTTTGATCGTCTGTTTCATCATCAGAACTTTTTGTTTCTTCTATTTGTTTAATTATATCTGTATTAGATTCAGCCGGACTATTATCAGTAATTTCCGTCTTGCTCAACTCTTCATAAACATCTTGCGAAGATAGATTACAAGCAGCAAGTACGAAAACCAACAAAGACATTGTAATAATCCCAATTAC
>CAMYYF010000036.1:0-11890 GCA_947303375.1 uncultured Lachnospiraceae bacterium | reverse complement strand
TAAGATTTAAGCCCTGTCCGTCCTTTTCAAGCACTTCAACGGTACGTAAGCTTTGTTCATTATGTTTAAACCCGTAAGGGCAGATTTCATTTAATACTCTTTCACCGGAATGACCGAACGGTGTATGTCCGAGGTCATGTCCGAGCGCAATAGCCTCCACAAGGTCTTCATTCATTCTAAGCGCTTTGGCGATTGTTCTTGCATTCTGAGATACTTCCAGAGTATGTGTAAGTCTCGTCCTGTAATGATCGCCTTCGGGAAGAAGGAAAACCTGTGTTTTGTCTTTTAACCTCCTAAAAGATTTGCTGTGGATAATTCGATCCCTGTCTCTCTGAAAAACAGGTCTGATGTCGCACTGCTCCTCTTCACGCTCTCTGCCTTTTGAATTGACGCTGAGACATGCGTAGGGGCTTAAAATATCTTTTTCTTCATTTTCAATTCGTTCTCTGATTGTCATAAAAGCCTCCGAAAAAGCCCATCCAAAAATATTATTCTGAAAAACCTTTTAAAATCCTTTTTTTATTTTTATTTTTTCTAATTTTATTTATTGACAATTGTTTCGGTCTTTGCTAATATATTTAAGTCGCTAAAGACATGCGGGGATGCTGGAATTGGCAGACAGGCTAGACTAAGGATCTAGTGTTGGCAACGACGTGTGGGTTCAAGTCCCATTTCCCGCATTAGGAACCCTTGAAGAATCTTTCAAGGGTTTTTTAAAACTTATTTGCTTTTGCAGGAGTGGCGGAACGGCAGACGCGCACGGTTCAGGTCCGTGTGATGGAAACATCGTGAGGGTTCAAATCCCTTTTCCTGCATACGTACGACAGATTTTCATGTGAATGCGTGAAAATCTGTTTTATTTTTGTTATAATAAACACATCAATTATTTACGAGAGGTTTATACATGGAAGAGAAAAAATTCGCATTATTAATCGATGCAGATAATATATCGTCAAAATATATCAAAATAATAATCGAAGAATTATCAAAATACGGAACAATTACTTATAAAAGATTGTACGGCGATCTGACCAGACCAAATAACAGAAGCTGGAAGAATGCCATGCTCTCCCATTCTATTGTTCCTTTTCAGCAGTTTAATTACACTACGGGTAAGAATTCGACAGACTCAGCCATGATAATCGATGCCATGGATATTCTTTATTCAGGCAGCGTAAACGGCTTTTGTCTGGCCACAAGCGATTCGGATTTCACACGTCTTGCAATGAGACTTCGTGAATCCGGAATGACAGTAATCGGTATGGGCGAGCAGAAAACTCCAGAACCCTTCAGAGTATCCTGCGAGAGATTCTTCTTTATCGATCTTTTATCCGATGAAGAAGATACGGATATTGACGAAAGCAAAGCAGAGAGTGAAGCTGCAGATGCCGTAACTCCCATTTCCGCACTCGAATTGCTTATCAGCAAAATCATTATGGAAAATGGTATTAACGGAACCGCAATGGATATCGGAGAACTGGGAAGCCGTATCACAAAATACGATCCGGCATTTGATATCAGAAACTACGGATATACCAAGTTTTCAAAATTCCTCGAGAACTTTAAGAACATCGATTTGAAATTCACAGAAAATACTGTTACAGCCATATTGAAGGATTCCGAAATTTCCCTAAAGGCTATTGAGAATGACATTATTTCTCTCCTTAACGAGTGCGAAAAGAATTCCTGCAATACAGGCCAGTTAAATCAGAAGCTCATTGCACTTCATCCTACGTTCTCATTTGAAAATTACGGATATAACAGATTTTCAAAACTCTTAAGTGATTTGGACAGCGTAAAGGTTACAAGCCTCGGCCGTGTGGTTACACTTAATCCCGAGTTTGTAAAAGCAACAAAGGCAAGTGCTACGAAGGCTAAAAAAACTACTACAACAAAAAAGCAGTAAAAAAAATAAGAGCCAGGCACACTGCGTGAGCCTGGCACCAAATTAAAAGTGCCTGACTCCGTAAGGTGTCTGGCACTTTTTTCTTTAACTCTCTTTTAGGATCTCATCGACGATAATAATCGCTTCGTCATAATCGAACTCTCTGACGGCTGCTCTAATCTTCTTATACTTTTCTCTCTTTTCTTCCGAGCTCAGGGTTTTAAGAAGTTCGGAAATCTTTTTGTCGGACTCGGTCATATCGAGCATTTCAAGACTTTCACGTAAGGATATAAGTTCGTTTCTTTCTTCATCCGAGGAAATCTGACCTCTTGTGACCTCGATATCTTTGCCGATTTCAATTCCGTTATCCACGAGCACGAATTTAATATTTGCAAGTATTCTTCTGTATTCGTCGGTTAGAACAGGCGCTTCGGATTTTACTTTTTCGTAATTGCCTTCTCTGACGGCAAATTCAAGCTCTTTAGCTTTTTCTGCAAGAGAGGTTGCGCCAACACCCAGAGCAAGGCCCTTAAGAGCATGGGTTTCGAATGTGTACTGCTCATACTCTTCGTTTGCAATCATATTCTCCATACGCTCAATCTGTGCGCCGCCGTCAT
Source organism: uncultured Lachnospiraceae bacterium (assembly GCA_947303375.1). Taxonomy (GTDB): domain Bacteria; phylum Bacillota; class Clostridia; order Lachnospirales; family Lachnospiraceae; genus UBA3766. The sequence continues at coordinate 9,388 of CAMYYF010000036.1, read as the reverse complement.
CATAGATGTATTTAAGAACCTGAACATATCTTGAAACGCTGTTGTTGTAATTTTTAATACCGGCCTGCGTATCAACACCCGCAATCGTAATGTTTTTACTAACCTTAAGGCTCGGATCTTCCTTATCCACGAAATGAATGAATTCGTCGGGCAGATATTTTATGAGAAGTGTTTCCAAAAGATTGATGTTCATCGGCTTGGAAAGATAATCCTGGAAGCCTTTTTCGAGGAACATCTCTCTCGCACCTCTGATTGCGTTGGCTGTAAGTGCAATGATAGGAACGTTTTTCTTATCCTTTTGAGGAAGGTTTCTTATTCTGGCTGCTGTTTCGATACCGTCCATAATAGGCATCATCTGGTCCATAAGAATCAAGTGGTAATGATTCTTCATTACCTTTTCGAGGCACTCCTGACCGCTCATCGCTGTATCAACCTTTATCTGATACATTGCAAGAATACCCTGAATAACCTTTATGTTAGTTGCATTGTCGTCGACAGCAAGTACCTTGGCCATGGGTGCGATAAATGATTCATTCTCGGCATCACCCTTTGTAGGCACAACGATTTCGGAAATCTTTCCGGTATGTGCAAAATTCACGACGTTCTGGAATATCGTAAAAGAAAACGTGGAACCGACACCGTATGTACTTTTTACATTAATGGAACCACCCATACTTTCAACCAGTCTCTTGGTAATCGCAAGGCCGAGGCCGGTACCTTCTATGGTTCTGTTTTTAATCATATCCGCACGTTCGAACGAATCAAATATCGTAGGAAGCGCTTCTTCGGATATACCTACACCGGTATCTTCGACTGATGCTCTGATAAGAGCCATACCGCTTTGAAGCTTCCAGTCGACATTTAAGGTAACCGAACCCGCATTGGTATATTTTACGGCGTTGTTTAAAATATTTGTGAATATCTGTCTTACATGAACCTCGTCGCCTCTTAAAACCTTGGGCAGAGTCTCATTTACATTTATATAAAGTTCGATATTCTTTTCTTTTAGTTTTGCCCTGACGGCGTCGGTAATATCTTTTATGAGAACGCCGGGCTCATATTCGTTTTCCGCTGCATTCATCTTGCCTGCTTCAATCTTCGAGAAATCAAGGATTTCAGTAATGATTGAAATAAGGATTAGAGAAGCGTTTTTGATGCTGTAAGCAAGTTCTTCAATCTTTTCGCTCTTGTCTTTTTCACGAAGAATCATTTCCGTCGAGCCCATTATGGCATTAACGGGAGTTCTGATTTCATGTGACATATTTGCAAGGAACATGGTCTTTGCCTGGTTGGCCTTTTCAGCCTGTTCCTTAACTTCAATAAGGTTTTTGTTGTATCTGTTCTCTTCTGTCTTGTCATAAAGCCAGAGGTGATAACCTTTTAACATCTTCTTATCATAAAAGGGTTTGACCGATACCAGGAATTCTTTGGCTCCTATGGAAAGAGTTTTCTTATTGTTTCTGTAAACACGGTTGATCATATTTCCCGCCATGTTTGACATTTTAAGTTCGGGAATAAGTTTGTATGCAACTTCATTCGCGTATAAAAGATTCTTTCTGACATCGATTACTATGAAGCCGTCTTCAATACTGTTGACGATGTCCTCTTTCGCTGCCTGAATCGTATCAAACATACGGAAGCGGAAAACAATCAGTGAGCTTAATGCAAATGTCAGTGCATAAGAGAAATGAAGCGGTACATATGTATATTGCTGATAAAAAGGTGTAAATCTGTAGGCAAGTGCTAAGATAGGGAATATTGCAGTCAACAAGAGAAGAATATATTCCTTGGAAATCTTGGAACCGTTGTTTCTTGCTCTTCTTATGATAAGAATTAATTCAATAATAAATAAAAGAATATTAAAACCGCAGTTTATTAGGAAAACAATCCCTTCTTTAAATACAAGGTGAGGAAAGGCTCCGGAATTCACAAATGAAATGGACGAATAAACTTTGTCAAATTCGAATCCTGCAAAATAAAAGCCAAAAACAATATCAATTATCATTAAAATGATAAGCAGCGGAGTCGCAAAAGGAACATCGCAAAGCCTTAATACAAAGACAAAACAAAATGTATTCATCAAAAGAAGTGAAAAGAGTTGCATTTTATTGCAGACAATTGCAGCATCGATACTGGTTGCATTCATTTCAAGATAATATGCAAGCATATCAAATAGTATACTAATACCCAAGAGTCCTAATAATTTTTCGTTTCTGGATGATTTTTCACGAATAATAATGATACAAAGAATTGCCGTGCCTAATGTGCCGACAACCTGGACAATATTAAAAATATTTAAGAGACTAAACATATTTTCACCCCACCTGAAATAATTATAATACTATGACCAAAAAGTGTCAAAAAGTGGATATGAGCAATATATTGTTAGTTTTAAGCAAAATATTTATATCTAATATGTTTCACGGGCAATATAATCTTAATTGTAATTCGAATTGATTTTACAAACAGATCATTCCGAAAGAATTCCCCTTTTACACAGCAAAAAACCTCCTTTTCCCGGGAGGTTTTTTGTGTGACGTTTTTATGTCATTTTATTGACCATCAAATGCCCTTTTTCTGTTTTTCAACATTTTTTCATCAAAATAATTAAAATAATTATCTTTTTCTTATTTTATGATTTTAGTTTCCCCACTCTTAATGCTCGAGAAACCGTCTTCGGTTTTATAAAATACTTCGATTAAGGTCGGATTGTATGCTTTCTTTCCGTCAGCGGAGAATTCAAGCGAACGTGTTGCGTTTATATATTCGTAGATTTCCATATTGGTTGCATACCAGATGTAATCTTTTCCACTCATCATCTCACAGAACTTCTCTATTCCGCTCCAGTCTTTTGATCTGCCGAATTCATAGCTGTGACCCCAGACATACATCAAAGGAAGTTCAATATAGCCCGGACAGTTAAGGAAACGCTCTCCGAGTTCAGTTATATTAGGATCTGCCTGATGACATGTGGGACACCAGTCAAGAAAATCCATGGGAGGAAAGAAATCATATGTTGAAGCAACTCCTCTTGCGTATTTAATACCCACGGTTCTTAAAATATTCATTATGTGCTCATCATGTCTGCCGAAGGCATAAGCTGCGCCCTGAACAAGTTTACCGGTCAAGGCTTCGAGAGCCTTTCTGTCTTCGAGAAATTCATTTACTATCATGGGGTCTGTAAGAGCTCCGATAAATTTGTGTTCCACACCGTGTACGGCTACCTCATGATTCTTATATACTTCCTTAACCTCTTCGTGTTTTATATACACGTTACCGTCAGGATTTTCTTCGGCAGTTACACCCAAAGTTCCCGAATTAACGTTAAATGTACATTTCATTCCGTATTTATCAAAGATTTCAATCAGTCTTTTATCAAAATCCTGATTGTCGTCAAAACTGAATGTCAAAGCCTGTTTCTTTCCGTTAGGATAAATAAAATCCATTATTTTAATCTCCTTAAAATTATTCAGAGCCAGGCACGCTGCGTGAGCCGGGCACTGTTAAAACAAAAAAGCAAGGAATAAATCCTTGCTTTAATGATATCACTTTAAGATATGTAATACAATTATTCGTAATCAACGACATTGGTCCATGATAAAAGAAATTCTCTTTCTTCTTCATTGCCTTTAACAGACTGACTGGCAGCCACGATAGGAAGCCATTTCTGAACATACTGCTTTGCCGTATCGCTCTTCTTGCAGAAAAGATTTAAATACTTGTCAGCGATATCCTGCTTGCCTTTAAGGCAGAAAGTCAAATACGTTCTTGCAACATCTGCAGATGCGTTTCCGCTTGTAACATGAGCCCAGTCGATAATATATGCCTTATCATCGGGTGTAATGATAACATTTGAAGGAACAAAGTCTCCATGGCATACCTTATCATGCTCAGGCAAAGATGCAAGTCTTGTATGTAATTCGTATCTTGTAGTCGCATCAAGTGTTGTGGCACTTATCTTTCTTTGCATCTTTTCTTTTAACCTGTTTAAATTTGCTACCTTCTTGGAATGGATTTCCATCTGCAAATCAACAAAGCGGTTTAAATACTCATCCATCTTTTCAGGATGATCATCCATCATTTTTTGAAGGGTCACTCCTTCGACAAACTCTGTGGCAATGGCCCATTTACCGTCGATTTTACATACTTCGCGGACTCTCGGAATATTAAGGCCACAGTCTTCGACTCTCGCCTGATTGCAGGCTTCGTTTAGAATATCAGCCTTTGAATAATCATTTGAAAATACTTTTATCGCAAGATTACCGTCACGGTAAACCGTTTTGTTTTTTCTTTCGGCAATAACTTTATCTAATTTCATAAAATCTCCTTTCTGACACCTCATCAGTCAGCTTGGCTTTATTCGCGCAAAACCGACATCCACCGGATGTCGTGTGCCCTTATACTTCTTCATGCTTTCCGTAGTAAGCGTTAAGATACATCTGTTTAATCTCTTTTATGAGCGGATATCTCGGATTGGCACCGGTGCACTGATCGTCAAATGCAAGTGTAGCCATTTCATCAAGCTTATCAAGGAATTCTTTTTCGTCTACACCGTAATCGGCGATGGTTTTCTTTATACCAATCTTTTCCTTAAGCTCATCTAATGCTTTTATGAGATTTTTAAGTTTTGCTTCGTCATCTTTGCCGCCGAGGCCGAGGTAATCTGCAACCATAGCGTATCTCTCGAGTGTGTGAGGATGATCATACTGCGAGAATGTACCCATTTTAACCGGTGTTTCGCTTGCATTGAAAAGAAGTACTTCATCAAGCATAAGAGCATTTGCAACACCGTGAGGGATATGATAAAAGGCACCGAGCTTATGAGCCATCGAATGGCATACGCCAAGGAATGCATTGGCAAAAGCCATACCTGCCATCGTAGCAGCATTTGCCATCTTCTCTCTTGCTTCGGGATCATTGGGTCCGTTGTCGTAAGCTCTCGGCAGATACTCAAATATCATCTTAAGAGACTGCAATGCAATACCGTCCGTATAATCGGTAGCCATAATCGAAGCGATTGCCTCGAGGTTATGTGATACCGCATCGATACCCGATGCGCTAGTAAGTCCCTTGGGTGCGCTCATATGAAGATCCGCATCCACGATTGCCATGTTGGGAAGCAGTTCGTAATCAGCCAGAGGATATTTAACGCCTGTTGTTTCATCAGTAATTACCGCAAAAGGAGTAACTTCAGATCCTGTACCTGCAGATGTGGGAATAGCAATGAAGAATGCCTTAACGCCCATCTTCGGGAATTCGTAAATTCTCTTTCTGATATCCATGAAACGCATTGCCATATCAAGGAAATCTGCTTCGGGATGTTCATATAAAACCCACATAATCTTTGCAGCATCCATTGCAGAACCGCCACCTAAAGCGATGATTGTATCGGGCTTAAACTCATTCATTAACATCGCGCCTTCTTTGGCAGAAGCAAGTGTGGGATCCGGAGCGACATTCGAGAATGTCTGATGGATTATGCCCATTTCATCAAGCTTGTCGGTGATGGGTTTTGTAAAGCCGTTTTCGAAAAGGAATGTATCCGTAACGATGAAGGCTCTTTTCTTTCCATAGTAGTTTTTAAGTTCATCGAGAGCTACGGGAAGGCAGCCCTTCTTGATATATACTTTCTGAGGTGTTCTGAACCAGAGCATATTCTCTCTCCTTTCGGCTACAGTCTTGATATTCAAAAGATGTTTAACTCCGACATTTTCGCTGACAGAGTTGCCGCCCCAGGAGCCGCATCCTAATGTAAGCGAAGGTGCCAGTTTAAAGTTGTAAATATCTCCGATACCGCCGTGTGAAGAAGGAGTATTGATAAGAATACGGCAGGTTTTCATTCTCTCGCCGAATTCCGCTATCTTATCCTGTTCAGTAAGAGTATTTAAATATATGGAAGATGTATGGCCGTAACCGCCGTCCGCGATCAGTCTTTCTGCCTTATTTAAAGCATCTTCAAAGTTCTTGGACTTGTACATTGCAAGTACGGGCGAAAGTTTTTCGTGTGCAAATTCTTCCGAAAGTTCAACGCTTTCGACTTCACCGATAAGTATCTTGGTCTTTTCGGGAACCTTTACACCCGCAAGTTCTGCAATCTTAAATGCAGTCTGGCCTACTATCTTTGCATTTAATGCGCCGTTAATAAGTATGGTCTTTCTGACTTTGTCGATTTCATCTGCTTTAAGGAAGTAGCAGCCCCTGTCCTTAAATTCTTTTTTAACCTTTGTATATATTTTATTATCTACAATTACGGATTGTTCTGATGCGCAAATCATACCGTTATCAAAAGTTTTCGAATGAATAACAGAGTTAACGGCAAGAACGATATCTGCGCTCTCATCTATAATAGCGGGTGTATTGCCTGCGCCTACGCCAAGTGCGGGCTTTCCGCTTGAATAAGCAGCCTTAACCATTCCGGGACCGCCGGTTGCAAGGATTATATCCGATTCTCTCATTACGACATTTGTCATATCAAGCGAGGGAACATCAATCCATCTGATAATGCCTTCAGGTGCGCCTGCTTTTACAGCGGCTTCAAGTACAACCTTGGCAGCCTCAATCGTGGAAGCCTTTGCTCTGGGATGAGGGCTGAATATAATCGCATTTCTCGTCTTAAGTGCAAGTAATGCTTTGAAAATTGCCGTAGATGTAGGGTTTGTGGTAGGAATAACGGCTGCGATTACACCGATGGGCTCTGCTATCTTTTCGATGCCGAATGCTTCATCCTTTTCGATTACTCCGCATGTTTTGGTATCCTTATATTTATTGTAAATATATTCCGCTGCATAGTGGTTTTTGATGACTTTGTCTTCAACAATGCCCATGCCCGTCTCCTCCACTGCCATTTTGGCAAGAGGAATTCTTTCGGCATTTGCAGCCATAGCAGCTTCTTTAAAAATCTTATCGACCTTTTCCTGTGAGTAAAGAGCAAACTCTTTCTGCGCTTCTCTTAATTCTTCAAGGGCTTTTTGAAGTTTCTCAACACTGTCGATAATTTCGTATTTGTTTGCCATTGTTAATCTCCTTTCCGTATGTAGATTATATTCCTCATAAAAGATTGATATTTTTTTATCAATCTCTGTAGCTTAAGTATAACACATGATTTTTTTATTGCAATAGGAAATTGTTATTTTTTTAACAGTTTTAAAAATTGTGGTATAAAGCTAAGTTTTATAAAACACTTGCATACTTTTGATTGTTTTGATATAATACACTTCGTTGACCGCTTAGGGGAATCATACAGTGGCAGTATCACGGTCTCCAAAACCGTTCACGGGAGTTCGAATCTCTCTTCCCCTGTTAAAAAATCTCAAAGAAATACTCTTTGAGTTTTTTTTATTTCTATTGAACATTATAAATTCTGTAAATTGAGAAATCGTAGTATAAGAAATGGAATCCGTATGTCTTCTCGTATTCGCATTTTAGGAACCAATCGGGATTTTTGTTATCAAAGCAAATCAAATAGACATTTCCTTTTACTTTATCCAGCTGTTCTTTTTGGGTCAGAGTTTCATCATTGTCAAATGGATTGAATTCATCCTTAAATCCGAATATATATGAATAATTCTCGTTATAATAAACAGTCAGATAATCATTGTGAAGATCTGCATATACTATCGCATCATCTTCTGTGAAATTGCTTTCTGCATAAGCAAGATAATCATCAATTCCTTTTTCGTATTCGTACCTTACCCTGTCTCTGTAAACAAGTGCTCCCGGTACAAAAGCCATCAGGAAAATAACCACATAAAGAATTTTCATCTTCATTTCATTTAATCCCGCAGCGATTGCAAAAAGAATAAGCGGAGCAATACATGATACGTATCTTCCTAGGAAACATGGCAGGTTTTTAACCGACAAAAAGATTCCGATGAAGCTGACGGCAAAAAACATGATAAATGTGAGTGATACGTATTTTCTGTATTTGCTCTTGTAAACAATCAGGAAAACAAGCGAAATAAAAATAATTGCAAGCCACAACCACACCTGCCAGTTCTTTGGGTATGTGATTGATGAAAAGAATTCATAAAGGATATCTTTTACGAAATACATCGAATCAAATTCGGTATTAACACCTTCCGCCTTTTTGCCAAACTGTGACACAAGACTGAAAAGCCAGGGAAGATAGCAAAGAGAAACAACCAAAGCATTTACAAGAAACCATGTAATTTTTCTTTTACGGTCTTCTTTGTTCATGATTATTGCAATAGCAAGGAAAAGATAGATAAATACCGTGCAAAGCATCGTATAGGTATGAATGTAGGTCGAGAAAACCGATGCAATGAAAAACCAAATTGCCAAAGACACTTTGAACTCTTTCGCAAGCTTGTATCCGAGGAAGCAAACGATTGAGAACGATGTGATGGCCATAGCATACATTCTGGGCTCCGTATTATGCGTAAGAAACGTAGGAAGAAGTCCTGATAAAATAATCATGGTCAAAGACATTCTGAAACCGAATTCCTTTTTGAAAGGAACTGCTAACATCCAGAAATAAATTCCCATAAAAACGAGAGAACAGATTTTGGTACCAATAATATGATTAAAGAAAGCATGGTAAAAAATCTTCGTTATGAAGTAATAGAGCGGCGAATGCACGTCGTAGGAGCAAAGCTTAATGATATCACCAAAAGAATGGCGCACCATAGCAATGGTATAACCCTGATCATACGCAAGGTTTTTGGTCAATGCCAAAGGAAGCCATAAAAGCATTATGACTGCAACGCAAACATAAAGGATTATATTCTGTTTTTTCTCATCCCGGACGAATGATTTAAGTTTCTCTGTAAGTTTCATGATTTTCAGCAGTTTATTCTCAGGTAAATAAATATTTATTCGGTACCATACAGTAACTCATATGTTTCATAATGATCTTCGGTATAGTAAATAAGGCCGTCATTGGAAAATACAATTCTCTTGGCATTCCTTGAGCCTTTTTTATAATCTATATCGCACTCGTAATATACTCTTCCGCTTTTCTTCGGAAGCAGGCCTTCTCTGTTGCCGAACTTGTCTCCGCCTATGCTCTTGCCCGGTGCAACCTTGTTAAGATTACCAAGGCTTGAATCCCAGCCCAGATCTTTGGCTTCATTCTTTGTGATAAAATTAGATGGCAGATGATTGTAAAGATGAATATAAAGTGCAACCTCTTCTTTTGAAGTATACTCTCCGTCCTCGCTGACGGTTAATTCATCGGACTCATCGTCTGCATCATCCTCGTCCAAAACATTCGTTTCGTCGGGAGTATCAACGGTAACAGTTCCCGAATTCGTATTGTATTCGACAGTCGAGCCGTCCTGAGTGATATACGCAAAACTGTCAACATCACATCCTGAGAAAAGCAGTGTCAGTACTGACAGAAATATTAATATAATTGGAAAACGTCTTC
>CAMYYF010000035.1:0-12718 GCA_947303375.1 uncultured Lachnospiraceae bacterium | reverse complement strand
GGGATAAAAATATCCCTCTTTTTTCGCTTGAAAGTCAGGACCCCGTAAAAGACTTTGATTTCCTCGGAATAACACTTCAGTACGAAATGTGTTATACGAATATTCTGCAGGTTTTGGAGCTTTCACAGATTCCTGTTTGGGCAAAAGACAGAACCGAAGACGATCCCATTGTAATCGGTGGCGGGCCATGCTCATATAATCCCGAACCAATCGCAGAATTCTTTGATATGTTTTATATAGGTGAAGGCGAAGTAGCCTACAGAGAACTGCTTGATTTGTATAAAGCATGCAAAAAAGATGGCTATTCACGTGAGGATTTTCTTTATAAAGCCACAAAAATTGACGGTATTTATGTGCCGTCACTAATTAATATCGAATATAACGAAGATTTCACCATAAAAGAATTCCTTCCCGTAAAAGAAGGTGTTCGTACAGTAGTAAAAAAAGAGGTTGAAACCGATTTAAACGATTCATTTTATCCCGTTAAGCCTATAATTCCTTTTATAAAAGCAACACAGGATAGAATTACTCTTGAAATCATGAGAGGTTGTCCCAGAGGCTGCAGATTCTGCCAGGCAGGACAGCTTTACAGACCAATTCGAACAAGAGATGTCGAAGTTCTAAAGGAATACGCAAGACAAATGATTGAGAATTCGGGTTATGAAGAGATTAACTTAAGTTCTCTTTCTTCATCAGATTATCCCGAATTAAAAGAACTGATTTTATATCTCATTGATTACTGCAACGAAAAGAAAGTAAATATTTCTTTACCGTCTCTACGAATTGACGCATTTTCACTGGATGTAATGGGTCAGGTTCAGGATATTAAGAAATCAAGTCTTACTTTTGCACCCGAAGCAGGTTCTCAGAGAATGAGAAATGTTATTAATAAAGGCCTTACGGAAGAGCAGATATTAGAAGGCTCGAGACTCGCTTTTTTAGGAGGATGGAATAAGGTTAAGCTTTATTTTATGCTCGGTCTTCCTTTCGAAGAGGACGAAGATGTCGTTGCAATTGCAGAACTATGCGAAAAGGTCGCAAAGGAATATTACGAAACGCTCCCCAAGGAGCAGAGAAAGCAAAGAGTTTCTATCACTGCATCAACTTCATTCTTTATTCCCAAGCCTTTTACACCTTTCCAGTGGGCCTCACAGTTTACGCTTGAAGATTTTAGGGATAAAGCATATCTGACACGTACAAGTATTATGAACCAGCTTAATCAAAGAAGTATTAAATATAACTGGCATGATACTGATGTTTCTGTTCTTGAAGGCGTATTTGCAAGAGGCGACAGAAGACTTGCCAAGGTTATATATGATGCATATAAAAACGGGGCAATGTATGATGCCTGGAACGATTACTTTAATTACGACATATGGCTTAAGGCATTTGATGACAACAATATCGATATGAAGTTTTATACCACAAGAAAAAGGGAACTTGACGAAGTATTCCCCTGGGATTTTATCGATATCGGCGTTACGAAGAATTATCTTAAAAGAGAGTGGCTTCGTGCCAAAGAAGGAAAAATTACCGAAAACTGCATGATTAAATGTAACGGCTGCGGCGCAAATGTTTACGGAGCCGGAAAGTTTTGTTTTAAATAAAGATGGAAGATAAGAAAGTATTAAGATTCAAATTTAAAAAGTACGGACCGATTGTATACATCGGACATCTCGATATAATGCGCTTTTTTCAAAAGGCAATAAGACGAAGCGGTATCGATGCAGCTTATACCGAAGGTTTTTCTCCGCATCTTAAGTTAAGCTTTGCACAGCCATTAAGCGTCGGAGTCGAAACAGACGGAGATTATTTCGACCTTGAAATGGAAACTCTGCCGGATTTAAATACGCTTGTATCAGAAATGAACAAGCAGTGCGTGGACGGTATCGAGATTTTAAATGTCACATTGCTCAATGATGATGTCCAAAACGGTATGAGCAGCGTTAAAGCGGCCGATTATATTTATAGTTTTGAGTCTCTTTTAGGAGAAAAAGACCTGTTGGATAAATTTTTCTCGCAGGAAACTTATATTTTCGAATATATCAGAAAAGAAAAGACAAAAGTTAAAGATCTTATGGAAGATATTTACGAATATAAGATTTTATCCGACAATGAACTTCTGGTAAAAGTTAATTCATCGTCAGCCGGTAACTTAAAAGCCGATGTTGTAATCGAAGCTTTGGAAAAATACGGACTTAAAGCAAAATGCCTTAAATACAAAAGATCGGATCTGTATACAACCGATTCGGAAGGAAAGTTTTTAAGTTTAAGAGATCAGGGCGAAGTTTTCTTTTAAAAATGCCGTGAAACATTTATTTTATGATTAAACCGACAGTAAAAAACGAAGATGCAAAAAAATATGTGAATTCCTCGGGACTTGAGCTTGTTATCGTAAGAAAAGACGATAACATTGTTTATCTTGTGTTTGAAAACAAGGAATTAATCGATATCGAATTCGAAAAAGAAAACGAACTACCCGTCGGCACAAAATGTGTGGGAAAAGTATCAAAAATAGCAAAGGATATTAATTCTGCATTTATTTTACTGCCTGATAAAAGCACAGCTTATCTAAAAAATATTCCGGCAGACCTTAAATGTGAGCAGAATATCGCTGTCGAGATAACCAGAGCATCCTCTAAAGGAAAATTACCGTCTGTAACTCTGATAAATGAATATATCGAACACAGAACTGATTTATCCATCATTGAAAAGGGTCCCAAAACCTATGAAAAACTTCTTTTAAAGTATAAATTTGACAGGATTTTGACCGATATAGACAATATATTAAAAGAAATTAAAGAATTTATAAATTCGAACAATGTCATTGATTTGTCCGAGCTTATTCTGTATAATGATTTAATGGTTTCACTGAGTACTTTATATTCGGTGAGTGCCAGATTAAAAGAGGCAACTTCAAAGGTAATTTGGCTTAAAAGCGGTGCTAATATTGTCATTGAAGAAACTAGCGCATTTACCGTAATTGACGTAAATTCCGCCAAAAAAGACAATAAGAAAAGCAATTCGTATTTAGAGATCAACAAAGAAGCTGCCGCAGAGATATTCAGACAGATGAATTTAAGAAACCTGTCCGGTATTATACTGATAGATTTCATCAATCTTGAGCGCGAAGAGTACAAAATTCTGATGGATGAATTAAACAATCTGGCAAAAACACAAAAATCATTTACGAAAGTGGTTGACATAACTGCACTCGGAATCGCGGAAATAACACGTAAAAAAGAAGGCATTACATTAAGCGATATTGTTAAGTGATTACGAATTTTGCTTTTTTTGACACAATATATGGAACTAAAAAATTAAAGTTTGCATAACTCAAAAAAGTTCTTGAATATATACACAAAATTTGGTAATATAATTAAGTGATATAAGCGTTCAAGAGAGAATCTAATTATGTTAGATTTTATCTTTTTTCGCTTTTATAATAATTTTTCATGATTCCACGCTTAAGGGGAACGAAAGGGAGGTTAAGGAATGGCAACTGCTCAGGTATTTTCTTGTAATTACAGCGGCAGCATCAAGAATAAGTTGCTTAAAGGCGGAGATAAGTTGTTCTTAAAGATTGAGGACACCAAGATTTCCGGAAAGGCTTTCATCTGTAACGAGGAAGGTCGTAACGGATATATCGATAACTTCGAATATCCTATCAATGATGTAAGAGAAGTATATAAGGGCGATTATCAGGGTGATGTTGCTCTTATTATGAATACACGTATAACCAGTTTGTACGGAACCAAAAAAGCTCAGACTATTTTCCCTGCAATCAAGGATATCGATGTAGTAGTTGAAATCCTTGGCGAATTAAAGGAGAAGACAGCTGCAGCAGGTAGTACAGGCGGAGCACCAAGAGCTGCTACAACACAGAGCCAGCCTATTGCTCGTCCCGTAGCACCTACTCCCAGTGCACCTTCACCCGCAGCACAGCAGGTTCCTACAGCACCTGTTCCTTCTGCAAGCCTCGATGCAAAGAGCATCAAGCAGGAAGTTACACAGAGTGTTGTTGTTAAGAAAGATTCCGGTATCGGTGGCAGCGATGCAATCGGCGGAGCACTTCTTAACAGAAAACCCGCAGAACCCATGAGAACTGCTTCCAATGCCGTAGGAAGTGCAGTTATGCAGAAGGGTTCACCTGCACCTGCTCCCGCTCCCGCACAGCCTACTCCTCAGCAGCAGAAAAAGAATGATTCCGAAGACTTCCAGAAGAGAATGGAAAAACTTTACGTTCTCAAGGATTGCGGAATGTTAACAGATAAAGAATTCGATGCAAAGAAACTTGAACTCGTTTCAGAACTTTGCGGAATGACAGACTTCAACGAAAAGGTTCAGAAGCTCGTTGTTCTTAAGGAATGCGGAATGCTTTCCGAAAAAGAATTCGATTCCAGAAAAGTTGATATCATCAAAGAGTGCTGTTCAACAGATGTTGAAGACCTCGGCGAATACAAGAGAAACGTTGAGAGACTTCCTTATCTTAAACTCGGCGGCATGATCGATGAAGCTGAATTCATAGAGAAGAAGAACCAAGTACTTGCAGAAGTTGAGTATTCAGATCTTGATCCCGATGAAATCACATTAAAGAAACTCGAAAGATGGCCTGTTCTTCGCGATGCAGAAATGCTTACAGAAGACGAATTCAAGATCAAAGTTCAGCAGCTTGTTGATCATATCGATGTTTCAGAATTCGACAGCATCGAATTACTCAGCGCTAAACTTAAAAAGTGGCCCCTTCTTGTACAGGCTAAGCTTATTTCAGAAGGCGAATTCAAGAAGAAACAGACAGACGTTATCGATGCATTTACAAATGCTCCTTGGAACGATGTTCCCAGCTTCACAGTTGTTGTTGAAAGACTTATGGCTCTTAAGGATTGCGAATGGCTTTCAGAGCTTGACTTCCATTCAAAGAAGGTTGAACTTCTCAGAAAGGTTGCTAATGTTGAAGATTACGTTACCAAGGTTCAGCTTTACTTAGCACTTCCTCAGATCGGTCTTATTTCACAGGGCGACTTCGAAGTTAAGAAACAGGAATTCGTTGATGAAATCTTTGCTCCCGGAAACGGATCTACAGAAGAGTTCCAGACCAAGGTTAAGAAACTCATGGATCTTGAAAAGACCGGAATGCTTTCAACAGATGAATTTACTAACTACAAGATGAAGTTAATGAGTGAATTATAAAATAGAAAAAGACTTGCGAAAGCAAGTCTTTTTTTATGCTCATTATTTTATAAATTATTTGTTGACATAAGAAACAAAATCACTTATTATATTAGAGTATGCCGCATAACGAGGTAAAAGAGGCTTTATGCCCACCACAGTTAGCGAGATTGTTAATAAGGAGGTGCCTTATGTACGCTATTATTGCAACAGGAGGTAAGCAGTACAAGGTTTCTGAAGGCGATGTGATCAACGTTGAGAAGATCGAAGCTGAAGTAAACGATACTGTTACTTTTGATGACGTTCTTGCAATCAGCGATTCATCATTCAAAGCCGGTGATGACTGCGCTAACAGCACTGTTTCAGCTACAGTTCTTGAGCAGGGCAGAGGTAAGAAGGTTATAGTATACAAGTACAAGAGAAAATCCGGTTATCATAAGAAAAACGGACACAGACAGTACTTTACAAAAGTTAAAATCGACAAGATTAATGCTTAATTATGGTATCTGTTATTTTTTACAAGAAAAACGGTTCATATTACAGAATTGAATGTTCCGGTCACGCCGGAGATGCACCGCAAGGTGAAAATATTGTATGTGCAGCAATTTCTGCACTGGTCATTAACTGCTTCAATTCTGTTGAACAGTTTACCGAAGACTACGTATCATCAGAGACAAGTAAAGACGGTATAACGAGTTTACAATTAAAGAGTGATATTTCACATGACGCAGAACTTCTTGTAAAATCTTTGGAATTGGGATTAAGAGAGATTTCAAAGGATAACGGAAAATATTTGAAAATTTCGGTTAAGGAGGTATAAACCTATGCTGCAGATGAATCTTCAATTATTTGCACACAAAAAAGGTGTTGGTTCTACTAAGAACGGCAGAGATTCAGAATCTAAGCGTTTAGGAGCTAAAAGAGCTGACGGTCAGTTTGTTAAGGCCGGCAATATCTTATATAGACAGCGTGGTACTAAAATTCATCCCGGTTTGAATGTCGGTATCGGCGGCGACGATACATTATATGCCAAAGTTGACGGAGTATTACGTTTCGAGCGTAAGGGCCGTGACAAAAAGCAGGCAAGTGTATATCCTGTAGAACAGTAATTAGAACAACGCCTCAAGGATTTTCTTGAGGCGTTTTTAATGAGGAAATTAAGCTATGTTTGCTGACAGAGCAAAAATATATATAAGAAGCGGTAAGGGCGGCGACGGACACGTTTCTTTTAGGAGAGAAAAATATGTTCCGGACGGCGGTCCCGACGGCGGAGACGGTGGAGACGGCGGAAGTGTTTATTTTATAGTTGATGAAGGAATGAACACTTTGGCTGATTATCGTCATGTAAGGAAATATAAAGCCGAAGACGGTCAGGACGGCGGCAAAAGAAACTGCAAAGGTAAAAGCGGTGAAGATCTTTATCTGAAAGTCCCCAAAGGAACAGTCATAAAAGAATTGAACTCGGGTAAAGTAATCGTAGATATGTCAGGCGATACCAAGGAATTTAAGATACTTAAAGGCGGCAGAGGAGGAAACGGAAACCAGCATTATGCGACAAGTACAATGCAGGCCCCCAAATATGCTCAGCCCGGACAGCCTGCAAGAGAACTTGATTTGTTCCTTGAATTAAAAGTTATAGCTGATGTCGGACTTATAGGCTTTCCAAATGTCGGTAAATCTACATTGATATCAAGCTGCACGAACGCAAAGCCTGAAATCGCAAACTATCATTTCACCACATTATCTCCTCATTTAGGCGTAGTTGATTTAGAAGGCGCATCTTTCGTAATGGCTGATATTCCGGGTATTATTGAAGGTGCAAGCGAAGGAATCGGCTTAGGCTTTGATTTCTTAAGACATATAGAGCGAACAAAAGTATTTATTCATGTTGTAGATGCATCAGGCTCTGAGGGAAGAGACCCTTTGGATGATATCGAAAAGATTCACGCAGAACTTGAAAAATACAATCCCGATCTTTTAAAAAGACCTATAGTAATTGCGGCAAACAAGATTGATATTATAAATAACGAACCCTCGGATATTGACGAAGACGGTAATTTCATTTATCCCGAGGAACATTACAATGTTCAGAGAATAAAAGACAAATATGAGCCTTTGGGATTTAAGGTATTCCCCATCAGTTCCTATACAAAGGAAGGTGTAAAGGAATTACTTTACTATGTATCAGACGTCCTTAATTCACTTGATAAGACGCCCGTTGTATTCGAACAGGAATATGACCCTGAAGTTCATATGCCTATATCTGACGAGCCTTACAGCGTATCATACGACTATTCCGCAAACGAATATGTTGTAGAAGGTCCGAGAATTGAAAAGATGCTCGGATATACAAACCTTGACAGTGAAAAAGGCTTTGCTTTCTTCCAAAACTTCCTAAAAGATAACGGTATCTTAGACGAACTCGAGGCTTTGGGCATAAAAGAAGGCGATACGGTTCGTTTATACGGCTATGCTTTTGAGTACTTCAAATAAAAGGAGAAATTATGACAAGCAAACAAAGAGCATATTTAAAATCTCTTGCAAATAATCTTGAACCTTTATTTATGGTCGGAAAATCCAGTTTAACACCCGAGTTTAATGAAGCGGTTTTAGAGGCATTTAATACACACGAACTTATTAAGTTAAGCGTATTAAAGAATTGTCCGGACGATCCCAAGGAACTCGGTATTACAATTGCTGAAAGAACTCATTCCGAACTCGTTCAGGTTATTGGCAAAAAGTTTATTTTATACAAACCTTTTAAGGATAATCCTGTGATTATTCTTCCAAAGGAAAGAAAAGAAGATTAGAATAATTATATGAAAATATGTATTTCCGGCGGTACTTTTGACCCCATTCACAACGGACATATTGAGATTGCAAAAATCGCCTTGTCACAGTTTAATCTGGACAAGGTTATTTTCATGCCCACAGGAAATTCATATATGAAAAGCGATGTCACGCCTTCGATTCACAGATACAATATGCTAAAACTTGCAATTGAAGGTATTGATAAATTCGAAATAAGCGATCTTGAAATTAAAAGAGCAGGATACACATATACCAAAGATACTGTGGCATATTTTAAAGAGAATTACCCTGATGATGAACTTTATTTCCTCATTGGAACGGATACTCTTTTTATGCTTGAAAAATGGTATATGCCGGAGTATCTTTTTAAAAATCTTATCTTTATAGTTGCTAAAAGAGGCGACGCCGACAGTGTTGCCAAAGCAGAAGAATTAAAAGAGAAATTTAACGCAGATATTCGTTTCATGCATAACGATATAATCGATATTTCTTCAACCGAAATTCGTGAAGAATTCGACAATAAGAGTTACGATGAATTCAATAACCGCTTCTTTGACAAGAAGGTATTTGAATATATAAAAGAAAACCATCTGTACAAAGAAATGAATGATGCGGAAATGATAACGCTTCTTTCAAAAGAATTAAAAGAATCAAGATTAATGCATACATTCGGTGTTATAGATACCGCAACCTCACTTGCAAAAGCATATCAGGCAGACATAAAAAAATGTGAAAGAGCAGCACTTTTACACGACTGTGCCAAATATATGCCACTCGAAGATATGATAGCAATATGCGAGAGGAATTTTGTTGAATTAAACGATCTGGAAAAATCAAAAGATTCACTCCTTCATGCAAAAGCCGGTGCATGCCTTGCGTATGAGAAATACGGCATAAAAGATAAAGAAATACTTGATGCGATTAAATATCATACAACAGGAAAACCTGATATGTCTTTAATCGAAAAGATTATTTTTGTCTCAGATTTCATTGAACCCGGGAGAACACACTCTGAGAAGCTTCCCATGTATCGCATGATAGCAATGGCTGATATTAACCTTGTCTGTATGAATATCCTAAAAGATACTCTCGATTATCTTGAATCATTAAATGAAGAAATCGATCCGCTCACTAAAGAAACTTATATCTTTTATAAAGATTTAATTTCCAAGAGATGATTTCATTACGATATTTTACTAGTTCGTACAAAACCATTGTATAAATTATAAATAAAATATAAAATAGTTATAAATTAAAGATTTGGCAAAGCCGGAGAAATCCAGTGACGCAAAGCTATAGGGCCTTTAAAATGGCAGCCAGTTGCAATTTTTCCGCTTTGTATATTTAATACAAAGCTTTTTTATTTTATAAGAATTGCAACATCTTACATTGTATGTATTTTTACCTTGAATTTATGGAAGAGCAGGTGATAAATATGATGAAGATGAAGTTAAAAAACAATGGTTTTTCATTAATTGAACTGATTATCGTAATCGCAATCCTCGCTATACTTGTAGCGATAATAGCTCCCAATTTAATGCAGTATACCAAGAGAGCACGTCGTGTACGAGACCTTCAGGGTGCACAGATAATTGGAGAGACTCTTGAGCGAATATGTGCAGTAGATCCTGAAGCAGCTACAGAATGGAATAATATGACCAATAAAAGCAGTTCGAATCACGTAGAATATATTGTTAATCAGGGAACTGAAGACGAATATATTCTGACAAATGTATTTGAATTCAGCATGACAAGAGAAGGGATGATTACCGGAAGATATTGGCAGAATTTCCGTGACGGACAAATCAGAAATGCAAGAAATGCAAATGATTGCCCTGTTCTTTATGAAGCAATGAAAGATGAACTTGAAACTAATATTGATAGTATGGCATTTCAGGATAATAATCTTCATGCTTTCAGATGTGCAAAAAATCTAAATAACGGTCGTGTAGAAGTTTGGGCTTGTTATACACCGCCCGGAACAGACGGCGAAGGTGTAACAAACGGTTATATTCAGTATCGCTTATGGCCGGACCCTGATCCAAATTATTTGCAGGGAGATTATGTTGAACCTATTCATGCTTGCAGATATAATAAAGTAGTTCAATAAATACTTATCATCTTCATTAAAAAAGGCTTGTGAATTTAATCACAGGCCTTTTTTATGATAAAAACTTCTTCAATTATTTACAAAGTCTGAAAACTCCGAAAACTTTTCCAAGTATCTGAATATTACCGTTTACGATTATAGGATCCATGGAATCATTTTCAGGCTTTAATTCGATGTGATCTTTGAATTTATAAAATGTCTTAATTGTAGCACTGTCATCAAGAAGAGCAACAACCGTATCTCCGTTTGAAGCGGTATTGCATTGTCTTACAAAAACATAATCTCCGTTGAAGATACCTACATTAATCATACTGTCGCCCTTAGCCATGAGCACGAATACTTCATCATTAGGAAGCATTTCTACGGGAAGAGGGAAGTAACCTTCAATATTCTGAGTTGCTAAGATAGGTTCGCCGCATGCAACCTGGCCCACAATGGGAACTGAAGCAGTTTCTGTTCTTATCTGATTAAATGAATCATCGATAATCTCGATACATCTTGGCTTGGCAGGATCTCTTTTAATAAGATCGTTTGCTTCGAGTTTATTAAGATGTGCAAATATACTGCTGGTCGAAGATAAACCTGTGAATTTACACATCTCACGAACTGTAGGTGGGAAGCCCTTTTTCATTATGTTTTCTTTTATATATTCAAGCAATTCGTAATCAGTACTTGTAAGCTTGTTCTTTTCTCTGGACATTAGAATTCTCCCTCTTTTAAAACGAACATATTTTCTATTAAATAATATCATAACGATTTCGTTTTAGCAAACATATTTTCGATTTATTTTATATTTTTGCTTAAAAATCATAAAATAAATAAAAAAGATGAGGAAAATCTATTCTTCATCTTTATTTTTTGATTCTGTGATTTCATTTTCGTCTTCGCGAAGCTTAAAATTCATAATCGCTTTTCTTCTTGTATCATCAGAAATAGAAGCGTAATGCTTTCTGGTTGTATTTACGTCCTTATGTCCAAGGAAATCAGCTACAAGATAAATATCATTGGTTTCACGATAAAGATTTGTACCGAAAGTGCTTCGAAGTTTATGCGGTGTAATATGCTTTAGAGTGTTTAATTTGGAAGTATATTTTGAAACCATATTTTCCATAGCACGAACCGACATTCTTTTATTCTGCATACTTAAGAAAAGTGCATCTTCATGACCCTCAAGCGGAATAATGGTTTTTCTTAAATCAAGGTAATTAGACAATGCATCGCAGACTTCATCGCCAAAATAGATGATGGCTTCCTTACCGCCTTTACGTCTGACCTTAAATCTGAATTCATCAAGATCAACATCCGAGATATTTAAGCCAACACATTCGGAAACACGAATACCGGTTCCAAGCATAACGGTAAGAATCGTAAAATCCCTGGTAGCATTTCTGTCAAAAAATCTCGCTTCACCCTTGGTGAGTTTAGCGCCGTTTTCAACGAGATCAAGCAAATCAACAACTTCATTTACATCAAGTCTAATGATTTCTTTTTCATGAAGTTTAGGCATCGGAACAAGGTCGGCAGGATTAGTCTTTATAAGTTCATTGACAAAATAATAATGATAAAAGCTCTTTAAAGAAGCAAGTTTCCTGGCTTTTCCACGTTCGTCATTGGTATAAACCTTACCGTCTTTTTCGTAGTAGGATAAATACTCCATATAAAAGAGAATATCGTTTCTGGTTATTTCATCGAGAATATCGATTTTATAATCTTTTATGAGCGATTTCTGAAATTTTGGATCTGAATCATAAATATATTCAAAGAAAACTATCAGATCGTATGCATAAGCAATTTTGGTTCTTGAGGATATTACATCATTTTTACCGATGAAATATTCCGCAGCAAAAGAAGGGAGTTTTTTTAACAATTCCCTGAGTTTTAAAACATTCTGCGCTTTTAATTTTTCATGATAATTTAGTGATTTGGATTCCATGGATACAAAATTTATTTAAAAATTTAATTGATATTTTATTCTAATTTATAAGCGATAAACATTTAAAGATTTACTTTTCTAAATTCCAGCCTTTAATATTTGAATTCTGAATTGCCGTGAAAATTCTTTCTCTGACTCCGGGCGCTTCGTCGTTAATCGATTTTAAAAGATCTTTTGCGTACTGCCTTTTGGTATATCCGTCCACCGGGCAGGGAGATTTTAAAACAGGAACATTATTAGCCTTTACAAAACCGATAATATCGGCTTCTTTCATGTATATAAAAGGCCTGATAACGGTAACTCCGGTTCTGTCTAAGTAAGTTACCGGAGAAAAGGTATTCTGCCTTCCTTCATATATAAGCGACATCATATAAGTCTCAACCACATCGTCTTGATGATGTGCATAAGCCATCTTGTAAATCCCTCTTTCTTTTAGGAAATTGTACATAGCACCTTTTCGCATTTTAGCACAAAGCGAACAGGGATTTTCTTCTTTTCTTATATTAAAAACAATATCCGAAATATCCGAAGGAACAATATGGTATTCGACATCGAGTTCATCACAGAGTTTCTTGATATAGTCGAAATTGACGTTTTTAAAGCCCAGATCGCATGTAATGGCGATGAGAGAGTAGTGAACGGGGTAGAAGCGTCTCATTCCTGCCAGAGCATGTAAAAGAGCCAGAGAGTCTTTT
>CAMYYF010000034.1:0-12788 GCA_947303375.1 uncultured Lachnospiraceae bacterium | reverse complement strand
GTATGAAAGAAAGAAAGAAATACGGTCTCAAAGCTGCTCGTCGTGCACCTCAGTTTAGTAAGAGATAATTTGAACAAAATATATCCCTCCGCAAATGCGGAGGGATTTTTTTGTTCAAAAGACCCCGTTAAACCGAGGCCTTCCTCGAGCATAGCTCTCGGATCCTTCGCCTAAAAACGGTCCACCGGACCGTTTTATTAACGGCTCAGCAGTTCTCAAAGAGACATAAAGTAGACAATTAAAAAATTTATATGCTATTATTAGGGTGTATTCATGGTAACAGCGAACTGGAGTAACGAGAGGAGAAAAAGCTATGGGATACAAAAAATATTTGAGAACATTAGGAGTGATTTTAACCGCGGTACTTTTCGCCGCAACTGTAGCATGTACAAATAAGCCACAGACGGTGGACTTTGCGGGTATCGAAGAATTAGTCGAGGATACCACGAATGATACGAATGCGGACGATGAAACTGCTGAAACTACATCTGAAGTAACGGATGAGAAGCCGGCGGTGGAAGAAGAGGATGAATATCCGGGCCTTGTGGTAGCTCATCTTAATATGACATCGTACACTGAAGGAACATCTTATCCGCAGGAAATGAGTGATGCTGATGCAGCGGCCAAAAAAGGCGCGGATGTTGCCATTTACGCAGACGGAAGAGAGGAACATTATGAGCACATAAGTATACAGTATGCTCCGCTTGATGAGAATTATAAATATGATCCTTATGATGTTTCCGATTTGGTTATTGAAATCATGGAAAAGGCCGGATATGAAGAGCCGTATAATAATATCATAGAATATGAACCCGAAGAAGATTATAATACTACGATGAAATCACATACCAGTATAAGTGGCTATTTGAACCCTGAGGATGCTGACAAGACATCAGTTGAGGTTGTTATAATGGAATATAAGACTTTAGAAGCAGCAAACGAGAGGTTTGAGTATTTAACAGACTGGTATAACTGTTACGATAAAATTGATTTTTCGTATAAACCCGAAGAGAATGCAAGGGCTTTTTCAAACGTATTTATAAAGCAATCAGGTACGTCTATGCAGGCCTTTACTGTCCAAAAGGGAAATACACTCTATTTCATATCTACAACCTTTTTTGCAGCACCCAGGTTTAGTGCTGATGCGGAAACGCCCAAGCCGGTTTATGATCTTAATACACTTGAAGATATTATGACAGCTCTGGAATTACCGTATTCAATCTTTTATGAGGACTAATAAAAAATCCCTCCGATTAACCGGAGGGATTTTCGTTTCATAAAAGAATTAAATATCTGTTTTCCAAAGTCCGTGAAGATTGCAGTAAGCGTATGCTGCGATGGCCTTGTCGTCTGCTGCGAGAGCAAATTCAACGCAAGGTGCGCCGCCGACTTTAAGATTCTTTCTTTGTCCGCCGTTTTCTGTCTGAAGATATACCCAGAGGATGCTGTGCTCTTCGAGCATGGGATGATCGACGCTTCCGATATTTACTTTTACGATGTTGCCTTCAACTGTTACAACAGGAACATGCTTTTCAAGACTTGCATCTACAGTTCCGGGAACAAGGGGCTTCATTGCCTCGCCACAGCACATTGTCGGACAGGCGGAAGGATTAATCACGCCGATAATCTTGCCGCATTTTTCACAGATATAAAACTTAACTTCACTCATAATATTACCCCCTTAAAATATATTTTTATTCAAATTCCTATAGTAACAATTATAGTTGAATAAATCTAAAAATCTATCTGTCAAAATGCCGATTAAAATCGGCTTTTTTAGGTAAGATTTGCCCTTTTAATAATACTTGCAAATATTTCACATATTTTGTATTCTAAAAGAGGTTGATTTTATCAAAATAAAGCAGGAAAGCGGTGGAAAAATTATGACTAAGAATTATTGGGAAATGGCGGCTTTTATAGTTTATCTGATGCTCGTTCTGGGAATCGGTATTTTCTTCTTTATCAGAGGAAGAAAACAGACCGGTGACAAGGCGTACTTCCTTGGCGGCAGACAGATGAACGGTTTTGTTGCAGCGTTGTCCGCAGGTGCATCGGACATGAGTGCATGGGTACTTATGGGTCTTCCCGGATCCATTTACCTTTGGGGCATGGGTCAGGTTTGGATTTCGGTAGGTCTTATGATCGGAACCATTTGTGCTTGGATTTTCATTGCGCCCAAGTTAAGAAAGTATTCTATCAAAGCGGAGGACTCGATTACGATTCCTCAGTTTTTAACAAACAGATTCAAAGAAAAAAATCCCGCACTTCAGGCAGTATGCGCGGTTATTTTCATTGTTGTTTACTGTATCTATTCCGCATCCAGTATTTATGCGTGCGGTTCCCTTTTTAACAACATATTCGGATGGGATCCTCTTTATGCCATGATCGGTGCTACGGTTATCATCCTTCTTTATACATTCCTCGGCGGTTTCAATGCGGTTTGCTGGACCGACTTCTTCCAGGGAATGTTAATGTTAATGGCACTTATGACTGCACCCATTGTTGCACTTATAGTTATGAACAGACCCGGATTTGCTCCTGTAGCAGAAGTAGTAACCGACGAGAATTATTACAATATTTTATCCAGCGGCAAATTTGATTATGCAAGTCTAAAAGATATTTTAAGCGGTCTCGGATGGGGACTCGGATATATGGGAATGCCTCATATTCTTGTAAGATACATGTCGATTAAATCCGAAAAAGAAATGAAGAGATCACAGATTATCGGATGTTTCTGGACAACTCTCATTCTTATTATGGCTTCCGTAGTTGCACTTGTTGCTCATCAGTATCTCGGCACCAGCCTTGGCGCGGATGACAGAAGTTTTGTATTTATTACGATGGTACGTGCATTATTCCCCGCACTTTTAGCAGGTGTTCTTTTATCAGCTATCCTTGCGGCTTCCATGTCTACGGCGGATTCACAGCTCCTTGCTTCGTCCTCCGCTTTTGCGACAGACTTCTACAAACCTGTTTTACGTAAAAAAGCAGGCGATAAGGAAATGATGGTAGTCGGAAGAGGTGTCGTTGCATTTATTTCCGTTGTGGCTCTTTTAATCGCAGTTAACCCTAACTGCAAGGGTATTATGGCGCTGGTTGAATGTGCATGGGGTGCATTCGGTGCGGCATTCGGACCTGCAATCATTCTTTCTCTTTACTGGAAGAGATTTACTTACAAGGGCGCTATCGCAGGTATCGTTGCGGGATTTGCAATGGATGCTTTCTGGTACTGCTGCCTTTCGGGTAACGTAGAAAAACTTACACTTTTCAATACAGGACTTTACGAAATTATTCCCGGATTTATCTTTAGTTTAATCGTGGCTGTAGTCGTTTCGCTTATCGACAAAAAGCCCGCACGAGAAATCAGCGATTTGTTTGATGAAGTATCCAGGATGAAAGAGGACTGATTCTCTTAATGGGGTGGTTATATGCAAAAGAGCGAACTGGTTGAAAACTTAAAAAACGGATCGCTTGACAATATTCTTGTCGACCTCTACTCGGACGAAACGAAACTTGATTATCAGTGTGCAAGATATATTGCGGCGTGCGAAAAATTTGAACTCTTATTCGGAGGCGGAGATCTCTCGATTTTCTCCGCTCCCGGCAGAATAGAAATCATCGGCAACAATACCGATCATCAGCACGGAAAAGTTATAGCCGCAGCAGTAAATGCGGATGTAATAGCTGTCGTAAAAAAGAGCGAAGATGATTTTGTGAGAATGGTTTCGGGAGAAAATCCCGAGATCAAGATTGATATCAATGCGCTTGACATAAGCGATGAAGAGCAAAAGAGCACAACAGCCCTTATGAAGGGTATGTTAAACGGTCTGAAAGATATGGGCTATAACTTAGGCGGATTCGCGGCCTACATTACTTCGGATATTCCGGTAGGCTCGGCATTTGCTTCTTCGGCCGCATTCGAAACTCTCCTTGGAAATATCGTATCGGGACTCTTTAACGATATGAAAATAAGCCCCAGGGAAATTGCTCAGATCGGACAGTATTCCGAAAACATTTACTTCGGAAAACCTTCGGGCCTGATGGATCAGACGGCGTGTTCGGTCGGCGGATTTGTATATATTGATTTTTCAAATCCCGCAGATCCCGTAATTGAAAAAATAGATTCCGATTTGTCGGATTATTCTATATGCATCACGGATACAAAGAGTGTGAGCGGTGACCAGAGTACCGAATATGCTTTGATTGTTTCCGAGATGAAAAGCGTTGCAAATGAGCTTGGCAAAGACTTTTTAAACGAAGTCGACAAGGCTGAGTTTGAAGAAAAGATGCATTCGCTTCGCGAAAAATGTTCGGGTCGTGCGATTTTAAGAGCAATGCATTTCTTTGCTGAAAACGAAAGAGTTTCTCAGGTTTTAAAAGCATTAAAAGATAAAGACACGGAACTTTTTATCAAAAACGAAAACGAGTCCGGCAACTCTTCTTTTATGTATCTGCAGAATGTCAGCTCGCCGATTGAGTATTTAAAGCAGGATTTACCCTTGGCACTCGCGGTAAGCGAAAACATTCTTGAAAAAGACGAGGCATGCAGAATCCACGCGTCCGGATTTTCGGGTGTAATGGAAGCGTTTGTTAAGAATGAAAATGTCGATAAGTACAAGGCGCGTCTGGAAGAAGTATTTCCCGACTGCCTCTGCAGCGTGGTTAAAATCAGAAAAGCGGGCGGTATGCGCGTTATCTGATGAGGAGAATTAATGACAAAATTCCGTAAAAGACTTTTTGAAATTGTACAGATAGGAGCGGCTAAAGATCTCTTGAGCCGTTCTTTTGATGTGATTATTTCCGTCATTATCGTACTTAATATCGTGGTTACTTTCCTGGCAACATTCAAAGAACTTAACGGAATCATGAATGTTTTAAAAGGCATTGAACTGGCGACAATCATCTTTTTTACGATTGAATATATTGCCAGACTCATAACCGCGGATTTCTTGTATCCTAACAAGACAAAAGGAAAAGCTGTACTCGCATTCATATTTTCGTTTTACGGAATCATAGATTTTTTAAGCTGCTTCCCTTATTACATGCCTTTTACGACTCCTACGGGACTTGCGGTACTGCGTCTTTTCAGAGTGTTCAGAATCTTCAGGCTCTTTAAAATCAACTCGCAGTTTGATGCGTTTAACGTAATAGTAAATGTTTTAAACGAACGTAAAAAACAGCTTATTTCTTCGGTTGTGCTGATCTTAATGTTGATGCTGTCGGCTTCGATGTTAATGTACGGCGTGGAGCATGAAGCGCAGCCCGAAGTATTCGAGAATGCGCTCTCCGGCTTCTGGTGGTCGATGGCGACTGTCTTTACGATAGGCTACGGAGACATTTACCCCGTCACGTTTTTGGGAAAATTTTTGGCGCTGATAATATCCTTCTTGGGCGTCGGAATTGTCGCAATCCCCACAGGTATTATTTCCGCAGGCTTCGTTGAACAGTTCTCGCAGATCAACAGATTCAAAGGCCACGGAGGCGGACATGAACTTGAGTTTATCACCGGTGTTCTTAACGACACTCACGCCTGGTGCGACAAGGAGATTAAGGACATCGTCATACCGCCGCAGGCACTGATTGTAGCGATTGTAAGAAACGGTGAGAACCTGACTCCCGCACCGAATATGGTGTTAAAATCCGGAGATACCGTTGTTCTGGCAACGAACAATCACAGAGACGACGATATTAACCTAAACGAAATGACGGTGTTTGAGGGCGATAAATGGATAGGCAAGGAAATAAACAATTTAAATCTTGCCGCCACGGAAAAGATAGTCATGATTAAGCGAGGCAACAAAACCATCATTCCTTCAGGGAATACCGTGATTAAGAAAAACGATGCGCTGGTTATGTACCATATGGATTAGCAAACGAAAAATCATAAAAGAAATAAAAGTGTGGATGTCGGAAAGAAAAGAACGGCATTCACACTTTTTTAGAATCGGTTCTAGAAAAACAATATAATCAAATATTGTACTTTGATTGATAAAATACACTATATATGGTAAAATAACCCTGTATATATGATTATAAGGAGGCACTATGGAAAAAGTAGAAAATTATTATGCCGATTATGATAAAAAAGAGAATCTTTCGTTTGACAGCAAGGTAGTTCACGGAGCACTCGGATGCGACCCCATCAGCGGCGCCGTAAGTTTTCCGATTTTCCAGTCTGCCACTTTCAGACACAGAGATTTCGGGGTTTCCACGGGATATGATTATTCCAGACTTCAGAACCCCACGAGACAGGAACTTGAACGAACAATGGCTATCCTCGAGGAAGGCGTTGAAGCATTTGCTTTCACTTCCGGTCAGGCAGCCAGCATGTCCGTATTTGATTATTTAAAGCGCGGCGAGCATTGTCTTTTATGCGACGATTTGTACGGCGGTACACACAGAATCGTCGAAGATATTTTCAAGGTAAACGGAATCGAGATTTCTTATGTCGATATGTTTGATCTTGAGAATGTCAAAAAGGCGATTCAGCCTAATACCAAGATGGTTTTCCTTGAGACTCCGACCAACCCCATGATGAAGGTCGGCGACATCAAGGGCATTGCAAAGATAGCTCACGCCGCAGGCGCCCTCTTTGTCGTAGACAACACCTTTATGACACCGTATTTCCAGAGACCTTTGACACTCGGTGCAGATATAGTCGTTCACAGCGGTACCAAGTATCTCTGCGGTCACAACGATGTTGTGGCAGGTATGGTAGTAATTAAGGATGAAGCGCTTTCACATCATTTCCACATCCAGTTAAAGAGCCTTGGCTCGGGACTCGGACCCATGGACAGCTGGCTTATCATCAGAGGAATCAAAACACTTTCCTTGAGAATGAGAAAGCACAACGAAAATGCGAAGATTGTAGCCGAGTGGTTAAGAAATCATCCCAAGGTAAAGAAAGTTTACTATGTAGGCTTTGAAGATCATCCCGGATATGAATTGAATCTTTCACAGGCTTCGGGCTTCGGCGGAATGATTTCGTTCGAACTCGACAGCGAGGAGAGCGCAAGAAAGCTTTTATCCAATGTAAAGATGGTTCTCTTTGCTGAGAGCCTCGGCGGAACCGAAACGCTCGTCACATATCCGATTACGCAGACTCACGAGGATGTTCCCGATGACATCAGAAGAGCGCTCGGAATCAACGAAGCATTTATCAGAATCTCTGTCGGCATCGAAGATCCGCAGGATATCATCGATGACCTTGAACAGGCATTAAACTCATAAAATAATGGTGCCTGGCTCACGAAGTGTGCCTGGCTCCAAATGACACAGAGGCGTTTAATGAAAATACCGTTTACAAAAATGCAGGCATACGGCAACGATTATGTATATGTTAACGTGGCCGGACTGCCGGATTTAAACTGGAATGAAGTGGCGATTCAGATTTCTGATCGCCATTTTGGCGTTGGTGGGGACGGACTTGTGCTTGTATGTCCGTCAGATAAAGCCGACTTTAGGATGCGCATATTCGATCCCGACGGAACCGAAGCGGAGATGTGCGGAAATGCCGTAAGAAGCGTGGCAATGTTTGCGTATTACCACAAGCTTACGGATAAAACCGAAATAAAAATCGAGACCCTCGGCGGTATCAAAAATCTCTATTTAACCGTGGAAGACGGAGAGGTTAAGAATATCGAAGCGGAAATCGGAGAGCCGATATTTAATCCCGCGGCCATTCCCGTGGACTTTGAAAAAGAAGAATTCTTTAACGAGAGCGTTAAGGTAAATGCGGGTGGCAGAATAATGAATGTCAGGATGTCCTCTCTTTCATGGGGCAATCCGCATACCGTGATTTTTACGGACGATCTTGAAAACTTAGACATCGAGACTATCGGACCCGCGATAGAGACACATCCTCTTTTTACGAAGAGAACCAACGTGACTTTTGCGCGTGTCGTTGACAGAAAGAACATTCAGATCCGTGAATGGGAGAGAGGCTGCGGCGAGACCATAGGCTGCGGTACAGGCTGTTGTACGGCACTTGTATTCGCAAACCGACTTGGACTTTGCGACAGGGAAGCGACAGTAATGCAGATAGGCGGACCACTTGAAGTAAAATGGGACGAAAAAGGACTGGTTCACATGAAAGGTCCGAGTCACGTAGTTTTTGAAGGGGAATATACTTATGAAAATTGAGAAACTGATGGAAGGAATTCTTTATGAAGTCCTCTCCGGAACACTTGATAAAGAAATAAAAGATGTCGTTTACGATTCAAGAAAAGTTACGGACGGCAGTGCATTTGTATGCCTCACAGGTTTTAATACCGACGGACATGCATATATCGATTCTGCGATTGAAAAGGGTGCGACTCTTTTAGTAGTTGAAAAAGATGTTGATGTAAAAAAAGATGGTGTTACCGTTTTAAAGGTTGTTAATTCAAGAGTTGCATTATCTAAAATTGCGGCAAACTATTTTGACAATCCCGCGGACAAACTCGTTATTGTCGGTGTGACCGGAACCAAAGGTAAAACCACTACCACGCATATGTGCAAGAGCATCATGGAAGTATCCGGCGTTAAGGTCGGAATGATCGGTACCATAGGCGCATATGTGGGAAACGAATATATCGAGACGAAGAACACCACGCCCGAATCCTTCGAGATTCAGGGACTCTTTAAAAAGATGGCTGATGCCGGCTGCAAGGTAGTATTCATGGAAGTTTCCTCGCAGGCCGTAAAGCTTGACAGAATTGCAGGCATTCATTTTGCAATCGGAGCTTTTACGAATCTTTCACCCGACCATATCGGACCGGGCGAACATGAAGATTTCGAAGAATACAAAAACTGCAAAAAGGCATTCTTCAAGCAGGTTGAAACCGCAGTCATCAACGTGGATGACGAATACGGTTTAGAGATGGCAGAATATGCTCCGAACTTAAGAACCGTTTCCGTAAAAGGCGAAGCATATCTTTACGCAACCGACATTAAGAACACCTGGGAAGACGATATTATCGGAGTTTCCTTCCTGATGCACGGCGATGTAAATAAAGACATCACAATCGGCATTCCCGGCATCCACAATGTCGACAACGCACTTATTGCGGCTGAGGTTACGCATCTTTTAGGAGCGGACGACAGCGATATCGTAAACGGCCTTATAAACATTCATATCAAGGGCAGAACACAGCTCGTAAAAGAAGCTCTGCCTAAAGGAACATTTATCATTGACTACGCACATAATGCGATTTCAACCGAGAGCGTTCTGTCTACCCTTCGTGCCTACAATCCGAAGAAGCTCACAGTTCTTTTCGGAGGCGGCGGAAACAAGCCCGTGGCAAGACGTCACGATATGGGTGAAGCGGCATCAAGATTTGCGGATTACATCATCCTTACCGAGGACAATCCGAGATTTGAAGAGATTGACGATATCAACAAATCAATCATCGAGGGCATAAAAGAGCATGACTGCCCTTATGAAGTAATCTATGACCGCAAGGAAGCGATTGAACATCTTTTGGATATCTCAAAGCCCGGCGAAATCGTTGCGCTAATCGGTAAGGGCCACGAGACCTATCAGGAAGTGAAGGGTGTAAAGAGACACTTTTCCGAAGAAGAAGTTATCAAAGAATACATGAAAAACCATTAAGGAAAAATCAGTGAAAAAGAAAAAAACGGTATCTTTAATTTCATTTATTGTTTTTGTTCTGCTTTTTGCAGTACTGGCTGTTTTTGTGATTCCAAGAAAGATATATTCTTTCCCCTTAAACGAAAACAAGCTTAATATTGTGATTGTCGGAGACAGTTTATTCTGCAATAAATCCGGCGAAAAGAACCTGGCAGAGATACTGGAGAGCAAGCTTGACTGTGAAATGTTAAACTGCTCTCTCGGCGGAACCTGTGCTTCAAAATTAAACGACGGCGGCGAGCCGGATTACTATTCCGACAAGCTTTGTTTTTACAATATTTCGAATATTATCTGCACCGGCAACAAAGCCTCCGTATTGGATAATGTGAGAAGACTTTCGGTATCCGTTAACGATGCTTTACCAAAGATAAAACTTTTGGCAGGAACGAATTATGACAAAGAGGATATACTGATTGTCAATTACGGAGTCAATGATGCATTCTTAAGAGTGCCTGCGGTTTCGAATGACAAACATGACGAATTCACATATGCCGGCGCCGTAAGATGCGGCCTTGAAAGAATCATGCACGAATATCCCGATTTAAAGATTATTCTTCCCGAAGTTACATATGCGACATTTGTTTACTACGGCGAGAGCGACGAATACTACGATGAAGTTACCGCAGAATACAGAGCAGCATATAATGCTGAGCTTATGAAAATAGCCGACGAATACGAAAACGTATACTACTTTGATTTCAGCGACAGCCTAGACATAAATAATGATAATTATGAGCAGTACATGAGCGACGGAATTCATTTAAACGATGAGGGAAAGGAAGTTTATGCTTCCGCACTTGCTGATTTTATCGGAGAAATTAACTGATGGAAAAGAAGATCAAAATCAAAAACTTTTTAGAATATTTAAATACCGCAGGCATTGCGGCCTTTAGTGCGCTTACACTCGTTCAGACTGTTTTTGCGGTTTCCTGGCTCGCTAAAAATATCTTTGCCCCCAAGAACGGAAAGGAATTTTATTTCCACTATAAGGAAACAGGAAGCTTCGTTCTTATGGCAGCGGTGGTTTTCATTCTTACCATGACCATAGTTAAAAAGGTTGTGGGAAGCAAGGCAAAGTTCTTCTGTTACGGAACAATTGTTTTATACGTAATGACGCTTCCTACGGTTTTAAGCGTCAACTTCAATGCAACACTTTATGCGATTTGCATATCGCTTCTTATGCTCTTAATATTCTTTGCATTAAGGTACTTTTACGGTGTTCATACCAGAAGGCTCTGGTGCCTTATCGGTATATTTGCACTCCTTGTGGTTCTATCCTACTTAAACAGAGGCGCATTCTGGATTGGTGTATTCATTACCTTTTTGTTCCTTACGATTACGCTTATCAGAAACATCGGAATTAAGGGCAGAAACATGGCAGACAAGTCATGGAGAAATACTCTTCTTCTTTTCTGCATACTTGTGATAATAATGCTGATGCCTCAGTATTTTACATATAACAATATCAACCATACGCTTTATCATCAGCCTACGAAAGAGCAGATTGCGGCAAGAGTGATTATTCCTTACCTTGATTACGAAAAGGATGAAACGAAAGAAGAGTATCTTTTAGGAGTAATAAGAAATGCCGATTACGATTCGGGCCATTCTTACAGAAACTTCAAGAGGATTATCCACAGATATGAAGAAGACAATCTCGATATGGATGTCATATGGAAGAATCTTTACACAAACGCATATTACAGATACAAAAAGACAATTGCCAAGAGATATATAAGAGATGTGGTAAGAGGGCTTTTCGCACCGCTTTTAGTGGAGAGTGAAATGAAGTCTGAAACCCTGGTTACACATCACGGTTACTACTATGCGGCGTTTGAAGAAAACTGTCCCAAACTCGCGGATACGTATTTCAGCTTCGGACTGAAGTGCCTTTTTGTAACAGCTCTTATCATTTTAGGTCAGGCCCTTGTAATGGCGGTTATCAGAATGTCCGCGCTTAAGCAGCAATTAAAGCCCGAAGAAGGCAAGCATAAAAAAATAGAGGCAGTAGTTTTGGTACTCTGCCTCGGTATTTCATGGACCGTCGTACAGACACTTTTCGCATTGGAAGGAACTTCCTTTGTATCGAGCATCGGTTCGACAATAGTCTGGATTTCGCTTTCTTCTTTTACGTGGTTTGAAAATAAAGAGAATAACTAAAGTCTTTCCTTTAAAAGATATACGAGACGGTCCGTAATCATTTTACGGGCCTTTTCGTTTGGCGTAATTCCGTCTTTCTCCAGATAGTGATTTCCGTTATCTTCATTTATCAGAACGCCGTTGTAAATATCTACGTATGATACCGGATAGTAGTTATTAATGGTATATCTTGCGGTGTAAATATATTCTCCGATTGTTCCGTAGCCTGTATCATATTTTGCACTCGAAACTTTCTTGCCGTTTTCGTTTTCCGCATAGCAGAAGGCAGGAGATACAAATACAAACTGTATATTCGGATTGATATTGTTTACGAAGTTACACAAAACATAGATAGCGCCGAGCGTAGTTGCAACGTTCTCGGTCTGTGCGTTATCCGGATCGTCTATATTGTAATTGATCGGTTTCTTTCCGTACAGATAATCGTGACCGTCATAGCAGAGCATGATTACATCGATGTTTTCATAGTTTATGCCATCAAGTATGGTGATTACTTCTTTGTATCTGTCAATGTCATACTTGGATGAATCAAAGTAATTAAGAGCTGTGTTCTGTTTGGAAAAATCTTTGGTATATGAACTGAACATGAGCCAGAACAAAGTAAAGTAATCCTCGGGACACTCTTCCGGAGATGCTTCCGTTTCGTTAAAACTGGTCAGATAGGAACCGGGAAGGCAGCAGTCATAGATTTTGACTTTGTCGCTTTCGACTTCTTTCTTAAACATATCCATGATGCTCTCGCCTTTTTTGCTTCCCTCATAAAAAGAATCGTTTCCGAAAACAAGGACCTCGGTTACACCGTCATAAGTTTCTGTATTAATCTGTTCGGAAGGCCAAAGAAGAATATTGTCGATGGTATCGAGTTTGATACGTTCATAGTCTTCAGCGGTCATAGTGTATTTAACGCCCTTATCCCATATAATGATACGAAGGACTATGGAAATCACTGCAATCACAAGAATAAGACCCAGACTCCAGCCGATAATACGGGGGTAGTTGG
>CAMYYF010000033.1:0-13177 GCA_947303375.1 uncultured Lachnospiraceae bacterium | reverse complement strand
CCTTCTTCTTTATCGTCGTCAAATACATCCATTACGCTGCTAACCACTTTGAATTCCTCCTAAACATAATTTCTGGCACCAAAGATTGCGGTTCCGACTCTTACAAAATCAGCACCTTCTTCAATGGCTACCGTGTAATCACAAGTCATTCCCATTGACAGAAAAAACCTGTTTTTATTATACAATCCTTTATCTTTAAGGTCAACCATTAAAGAACGCAATTGCACAAAATATTGACGGTTTTCTTCGGCATTTTCAACATATGGCGCACTCGTCATAAGTCCCAAAACTTCAATGCCTTCAATCTTATTTATTTCTTTAAAATTCTCTTCAAGATTAGCACTTGTAAACCCGAATTTTGTATTTTCTTCAGCCACATTTACTTCAAGAAGTATTTTGACAGTCATATTTCTTTTACGGGCTTCCTTGCCTATAGCCTCTGCCAGATGAACAGAGTCCACAGAATGAATCATGTATACCTTATCGATAATATACTTGATTTTATTGGTCTGAAGATGTCCTATCATATGCCAGCGAATGTCTTCGGGCAAAGCATCCATTTTAGATGCCAGTTCCTGAACATAATTCTCGCCGAAATCCCTGTAGCCGATATCATATAATTCCTGTATCATTTCAATGGGTTTTGTCTTGCTGACAGCTATAAGTGTGATATCCTCACTGTATCTGGCGCCTTTTTCGGCTGCTATATCGATATTCTTTTCTACTTCTTTTATGTTTTCAAGTAATTCGCTCATTTTTTACTCATAAATATATTCGTTATCTTTTACTTTTGATGCATCAAGAGCAATATAATCGTAAGGTTTAATCATAGTATACTGAGGATCAATGATGATGTATTCCTCATTCTCATAAAGTTTCTTGATGTTCTTAAAATCTGCAAAGCCCTGATTTATCTTATATACTCCTAAAAGAGTCGCAGTTCGGTTAATTGTATATGAAGTAACTTCATCCGATCCGTAAACGGTATTGTTTAATTTAACAACATTTCCGTCGACATAGTATTCTCCGCCGTCAATTCTGTAAACATTGAGTTCGGTTGTAACAAATGTCTTGGTACCGTCTTCAAGATATTTATCAAGTTTAACACATACCGTATTTGTCGTTTCGTTAAAATCAAAAGCAATTGTATCGGGAATAAGCAGGAATTCCTTTTCAACTACGGAACTCTTAGGAATCTTATATCCCGAATTCTCATTCATAAAAATTTCAAAATCAATAAATCTGTTGTTTAAATAATCAGCAACGGAAGTATTAAATGTAACCACACAAATCTTTTCAATGGAGGTGTTCTTACCGGGTGCGATTGCATCAACAATTTTAACTTTGCCCTTTAAAGTTTCCTGGTTCTTTAAGAATTTGACCTTCATTTCTTTGCCGTCAAATTCCTTGGCCTTCTCCTCTTCTATCGGAAATACAAGCTGCCATGTGTTGGAAGTAACGAGCTTATATGCAAAATCGCCCTCTTCGACGATCTCGTTATTGGCAATCATATGCTTTGTATATTCTCTGTCTTTGTCAAAATACGACGAATTGATGTCTTCAAGCTTAACATCCTCATAATCGTCATAATAATATACGACATAGCCCGTCTTGGCATTTTCTGCACCATCGGCACAGTAATACTTGTTAACATTGGTACCGTTTATGCTCATAGAGGATATCTTATTTAAAATATAAAGGTTTGACATCTTAAGACTAATGCTGTCAAGGTCATCCTTAAAATCATAAACATCCACAAAATCAGAAGGATTATATTCTTTAGAGAATTTTACAATTTCGCTTTTAATATCAGTCAAATCGCTTTGGGAAAGCGTGCTGGCATCTCCGGTCTGATTTGTCATCATTTCTTTAATCTTACCGGAACCGTCTATAGAATACACAAGATCGTTATGAGAAGCCTTTTCGCCTTCTTTTAAATAGAAATTGTAATATCCCGAGCTTTTTGCATAGTAAACCTCTTCCTCACGCAAAATAAGTCCCGTGTAGGAATTCTGTTCGCTTAAAGCGCCTTCTTTGACCTGATATGTGGAAATATTCTTGGAATTAACGTATTTGTATCCGTTGTAAAAGAGATAAGCAGCGATTAAAACTATGAAAGCATAAAAAATAATCCTGAAAGAAATAATGTTTCTTTTAGGAAGAAAAATAAGGGAACCCTTTTTAGACGAAGAATCTTCGCTTTTCTTGGAATTCTTCGCTTTGGAATCATTTTGTTTGGACTGATTCTCGGTCTTAATCCCTCTTCTTTTATTGTTGCCTTCGTTGTTGAAATCGAATCTGCTCTGCATTGTTGTTTTCGTATATAAAGCCCCGGAAAAACCGAGGCTTTATTATAAACTTGAAATTAATTATCTATTTTATAATGCTTCCATTACTTTATCTTTAAGTGATTCGGGTATATCCCCGTCAGTAGTGGAAATTGCTGCATAAATGTCTATTCCGAAATTTTTGCTAAGTTCATCGAGCTGCTTTATTATAGTTTCCAAATCATTTATAGAAGTATGCGACAATGCTAAGAAATTGTCGAAATAAAGTTCCTGAATATCGTGATCGCCGGAAATAATTCCGAGAAGAAAACCTATGAACATATCGCCTGAAGATATATCATATTCCGAAGCATTGATGAGTCTGATCTTGTTGTTAAGCTCATACATATGCTTGGTTGAAGTATCGAGATAAACGATGTTTCCTAAAATCTCCTTTACCTGAGAGTTTACTTTTTCGAGCAAAAATCTTGATTTGCCCTTTCCGTTCTTGCCTGTTATTAAATTGACCATTGTAACACACCTCCGATTGGAAATATTATAGTTTAGTGCATGTAAATATTATAGTTGATTTCGCGTCAAAAAACAAGAAGATAAACTTATTTCGCACTCGAAATAAGGGTATCCATATCGGCATATAAAGTATCGTAATCTTCGGACTTTAAAATGCACGCAATATAGGGATTTTCCTCAGAATCCTTAAAATAAAGAATAAGGCATTTGCCGGCCGCATCAGTGGTTCCCGTCTTGCCGCCTATAACCGTAAATCCCTCCGGAACTTCCCTGGACTGATTAAGATAAAGATTCGTTGAATTAAGCTCAATTGTCTTAATTGTGCCGTCTGCCTTGGTATATGAAGTCGCATAACCGCTCTGGTTGACGATTTTTAAGAATTTCTCATTCTTCGTAAGCTCATTTAATATAAGATAAAGGTCGTAAACGGTTGATGCATGTCCTTCTTCGGTAAGGCCGTGAGGATTTACAAAATTCGTATGTGTCGCACCGAGAGCTTTAGCTTCTTCTTTCATCAGTCTTAAAAATTCTACATAACCGCCGTCGCAGTTAACTGCCAAAAGATTTGCAACATCATTTGCAGAGAATAAAAGAAGAATATTTAAAGCCTGCTCCACAGTTAATTTATCCCCGGGTTCAAGTCCAAGCTTCTGTGCACCTGCCACGTTAACGGCGCATTCTTCGGTAAAAGTAAGTGTTTTGGTTAAATCATAATGCTTTAATACAACAAGAGCCGTTAATAGTTTGGTAATACTGGCCGGAGTAAGTTCTTCGTACATATTCTGGCCGTAAAGAACAGTTTTGTTGTTAATATCAAAAAGACCTGCAGCATATGACGAATTCAAAACCACGGTTTTGTAGCTTCCGTCGTCAATACACAAGTCTTTTGCAAAAGTATCCGATTCAAGATAAAGAGTATTCGCATTTGAAACGGCAAGTGTGGGTGATGCCGAATTTCTTTCAAATGCATAAGGAATGTTGTCCTTTTTGCAGGCACACAAAAAAGACAACATAAGAACAGCTAATATAGATAAAGAATATTTATTTATACATTTCACGCCACTCTAAATCTCCTCTGTCAAGTGATTTGATAAGAAGTTCCGCGCTGGCTAAATTAGTGGCCAAAGGAATATTGTGTACATCACAAAGATGTATAACGTTGTTAAGATCGGGCTCGTGTGACTTTGGTGTCAAAGGGTCTCTTAAGAAAATAACAAGGTCAATCTGATTGTGCTCAATCTGAGCGCCGATCTGCTGTTCGCCGCCGAGATGTCCTGCCAGAAACTTATGTACATTAAGGTTTGTCACCTCTTCGATAAGTCTTCCGGTGGTTCCGGTAGCATACAGTTCATTTTTGCAAAGTATCCCCCGATATGCTATGCAAAAATTCTGCATCAGTTTCTTTTTTGCATCATGTGCAATGAGTGCAATGTTCATAGTTTTTACCCCATATATTTTGCTTAATATTTTTAGTCGTTGTTAAATTTTCTCTGCTTCTGTAGGCGGACATTCATTACAAATCCCATACCCACATAAATAACAAGCAAAGAAGTAAGGCCGTAACTTACAAAAGGAAGCGGAATACCCGTATTCGGGAAAAGTCCGGTAGTTACGCAGATATTAATTGTGCTTTGGAAACCTATAAAAGCTCCCATTCCCCCGGCAATTATCCTGCCGGGCAAATCCGCGGCTTTAAAGGCCACGATAAAGCATTCTATCGTAATCAGCATCAAGAGAATGATAATTGTCGCGGATCCGACAAATCCAAGCTCCTCTCCTGCTATTGTAAAGATAAAGTCTGTCTGAGGTTCGGAAATAAAGTTACCCTTTTTAACCGAATTAACACCTGTATTGTTTAAGCCCTTACCGGTTAACTGACCGGAACCGATTGCCATAATCGAGTTTTGCTGCTGGAAAGCTTCTTCGAGTTCATATTCGTCCGGATGAAGCCATGCCAATATTCTTAGCTGCTGATATCCTTCGACAAGGCCTTTATCATTTTCACTGTTTTTTACCAGTACTGAATTTGGCTGTATCAGCAAAAGAAATACAATAATAAATGCCGGAATTCCGACCGCGGCCAATGCTATGAAGTAGCGGTAATTTATTTCACCGAGGAACAATATGCTTAAGAATATTAAAGCAAATACAATTGTAGTAGATAAATCGGGCTCTTTAAATATAAGCGCTAAAGGAGGTACAACCAGTATAACCATGATCAAAATCATATACCACTGATTGATTCTTTCCTTAAACTTCATTATAAACTGTGCAAAAAACAGAATCAACAAAATTTTTGCCGCTTCGGAAGGCTGGAATCTGATACCAAAAAGAGTAAACCATCTCTTTGCACCAAGAGCAGTATTACCTTTTACGAGCACCGCAACAAGAAGTCCAATCATCAAAAAATAGTAAACCGGCCATATTTTCAGCCATATATGATAGTCGATAAAAGACAAAATAATCATTATGGCAAGTCCCGCTATAAATCCCATCAGCTGTTTTTTGGTATTTTCGGGCTGAGCGGAATTAACAAGCAGAATTCCCAGTACGGTAATAACGCAAAGATACAATATTAACTTGAAATCATAGTCTTTAAACTTGTAATTCTTAAACATATTAATCTCCGGCCTGACCGTTGTTTATAGGTGTGTTAGCCTGTCCGTTTAAAAGTTCATCCTGATCGTAAATGCCGTAATAATAAGCGTATACGTCTTTTGCAACCTGAGCTGCATTGTTTGAATCATAACCGTTCATAATTCTTACGGTAACAGAAATCTCGGGGTTTGAATAAGGAGCAAATGATATAAACAAAGCGTGGCAGGCTTCATTCCATGCTTCCTGTGCGGTACCTGTTTTACCCGCAACCTCAAGATCGTAGTCAAAATAAGCTTTATGTTCTACAACTTCTCTCATACCTCTATGAAGCATATTCCACACAGACTGATCAAGAGTAATGTAGTTTCTGACCTCTGCGGAATTGTCGAGATAAAGTTCACCGTTTGAATCATAAATTTTATCAATCAGAGTATAATTGTAAACCGTTCCTTTGTTGGCAATTGCGGTTACATATCTTGACAATCCTACTGTTGTATATGCATGAGTACCCTGACCAATCATTGAAGGTACAGGAAGATCATCGGATACATTAGGTTCTGATTCTGCTATTTCAACGCCTGATTTTTCTGATAAGCCAAACCAATCGGCATATTTTGCCATTCTTTCAATACCAAGCCTTGAATTGTATGTACCGTTATCATTAGCAAGTCTGTAACCAACCTCATAAAAGAAACAGTTACATGAATTTGCAATACCGCCTTCTACATTAAGATTTCCGTGAGCTCCGGGAGAAATCCAGCATTTATGCACAACACCGGTTAATTTGTCAAAATAACCTTTACACTGGATGGTAGAACTCATATCGATTACACCTTCTTCAAGGCCCGCAACCGAAGAAACCAGTTTAAATGTAGAACCGGGAGCACTTCTGTACTGTGTGGCATAATTCCATAGAGGTCTGGAATAATCGTTATTTAAAGCCGCAAGATAATTATTATCCGAATTGGCAAGTCTGTTGTTATCATACGAAGGATATGAAACAAGTGCCAGAACATCGCCTGTATTTACATCCGTTACGACGCATGAACCCGAACAAGGCTCCAGCGCAAGCTGTGCGGGAGTTAT
Source organism: uncultured Lachnospiraceae bacterium (assembly GCA_947303375.1). Taxonomy (GTDB): domain Bacteria; phylum Bacillota; class Clostridia; order Lachnospirales; family Lachnospiraceae; genus UBA3766. The sequence continues at coordinate 6,695 of CAMYYF010000033.1, read as the reverse complement.
TTTTAATTCTTTTATGAGGTCTGTCATAAATACATATGACGAAATTCTTCCCTGCTTAAGTGCGGCAATTTTATCGCCCGGAACATCAATTAAGTTCTGATCGTAAAGAATGATACAGAGCTGTTTGCCGGAAATATAATTGCCTGCAATCATATATTTATATATTTTCTTGGAAAACTCTTTGTTGTTTCTAAGCTTTTCAAGCGTAACATCAACTATCTTGTCATAAATCTCCTGAGTATCGGAATACTTTGTACTCATGTTAAGATTATTGACATTTATCCAGTTCATATTAATGCAGTATGTCAGATAATCCTTAAGAGAAATCGTTTCGTCCGTGGTCCAGGCAATATACATTTCATCTTCGGTATCGATTAAATCTTTGTCGAGTATTTTTACATTATCGGACATCAGATAGTTTACTATGTAACTCTGATAAATCTGATATTCCTTGGGTAAATCCTTATAAGCCTTAGGCTTTTCCTCATAAAGCTCGTTTCTTATTTCTTCGAAAACCGAATCCTGTCTTGCGACAAATGCATCGTATACTTCTCTTTCTGTCTCAGAAGCATAGGGTTTTGAAATATGATTCAAATCAATAATATTGTTGTTGATAAGCTGAAAATACACATCATCGATAGGAATTTTAATATCCGCCTGCTTGGTATTTTCAGTCATTGTAAATTCTTTTATGTTGTCAATTTTAGATACAAGAATACCTGCAATACGCTGCTCTAACAGGTCATAAATGGCAATCTGAAGATCTCTGTCTATTGTCAGATATATATCGTTACCGGTCTTCTCTTCTTTGGTTTTGGTGGAATCAAGCACTTTGCCGAGAACGTCTACATAAACGGTCTCTTTGCCTTTAACACCCTTTAAATAGGCTTCCTGCGAATATTCGATGCCCGTTTTTCCCACATAATCGTTTAAAGTATAATCGCTGTTTTCTTCCTGAGAATACAGGTCAAATTCTTCCTGAGAAATCATACCTGTATAACCGATAATCTGAGAAAAATAGAAAGGATCGTTATATTTTCTGACTGAATTCTGGTTAACGGTTACTCCGGGAAGTGTATCTTCGTGCTCTAAAATACTTGCAACGGATTTTTCCGAAATATCCTTTGCAATCGTGGTTCCCATGTATTTCTGATAACCGGTTAACGAAAGAGCATAACGAACAGAAACAATTCTTACAATCTCTTCTTTTGTATATCCGCCGCCAACAACAAACGATTCTTTATCATTAGGATTTTCATAATAGCCTATAGCATATTTTTTTCTGGCACAGAAATAATTGATAACATCTTCGGGTGTCGAATTTTTTTCCTGATATGTTAAATCCTGTGTTTTGGCATGACCGTATATGTCGGCTAAAAATCTTAAAAGCTGCGTACCTTCGACGCTGAATGCATATTCATCGTCTTCATTTACGTAAATCTTAAAATCCATATTAAAATCATCGCCGTTTTTGCTTAATATTTTATATACCTCATAAATGGTATTATTAAGCTGCATATTCTTGCTTTTTCCGGATTCAATAACGTCCTCAAAGTTAACATCATAGGATAAGACATTATAAGCAAGAAGATATCCGTTACGGTCATAAATATTTCCTCTGATACCGTCTATGGATTTTTCACGAATGATTTTAAGTTCGTAGTTATTAACATATTCTTCACCTTTTATGATCTGAAGGTTGAAAATTCTGACAACAAGAACAACACCGATAGCCAAAAACAGGCAAATCGGCAAAAGAAGACGCGATTTTAAAAAACTCTTTAATTCTTCTTTGAAACGTTCAAACATTTATGAGCTCTCCGCGTTTTTCTTTTTAAATACGTAAGCCTCAATTACCCAGAGCAAAGGATAAATGATAACCGAAATCAAAAGTGTATAAACAACTTCGGGTAAAATAATGTTTAAAAAATAAAATCCGAATTCAAACCTGCTTCTTAACAAAAACAGGAAGAAATATGTAACAAAGCAGCATACAAGGTCGCTGCTTACAATCATAATTGCAGGTAATTTAAAGTCTTTTAGGTAAAAGAAATTGTGAAGCAAACCGTTTAAATAACCTATTAACATATAAAGTATTGTGTAAAAGCCGAAAATATCAAAGGAACAGACATCCAGCAAAAGACCGCATGCAAAACCGACAAACATTCCTTCCCTGTCACCCTGCATAAAGCCCGAACAAGATACTAAAATAATCAGTATATTCGGAATAATGCTAGAAATTTTTAACATGGGAAAGACCGTCGTCTGCAATACGAAAAAGACAAGTATTAAAGCTAAATCTATGAAAAATCTTTTCATTACATTCCTTATTCGAGTTCGGTCTTAAGCTTGGTAATTACCAACACTTCACTGATATGCTCAAAGTTAACGCTCGGGGTAATATATCCCGAAACGGATAAGTGATTGGAATCTTTTTCCATATAGGAAATGATGCCAACCTGAATTCCGGGTAAATATACATCTGAAATATTGCTTGTAACTATTTTATCCCCGACTTCCACGCCTTTTGCGTTTTCAGAGAGCTGGTTAAAAGTAATATATCCGTTCTCCATGGTTGAAAGGCTGCCTGAAACCATTAAATGATCGTTAGTCGTTAAAACCATGCATGAAACATTACTTGTATCGTCTATAATACTTAAAACTCTGGACCAGTTTGCACCGACTTCGGTGATTCGTCCTACCAGTCCGCCGCCTGCCAAAACATTCATACCGACTTTCATTCCGTCATTGGAACCTTTATCGATTATAAAAGTAGAAAACCAGTTACCTGTAGAACCCGAGATAACTCTGGCACCGGTTTTGGGATAATCCGAATATGTCTGATCGAGCTGATATAATGCTCTTAATGAATTAAGCTCAATCTTATCCTGCATGAGGATATCATTTTCCATTGTAAGGTCATTAACCTGCTTCATCAGTTTGTTGTTCTGGTCAACAAGTTCATTCATCTGCTTAACCATTTCTTTTCTGGAATACAGATTCTCGCCCACAATACTGATGCCCTTCTGAAGAGGAACAACAGTTACGGATACAACTTCGTTTAAAGGCTTTAAGGGAATGTCAAAAACGAAGGTAAAAAGCATCAAAACAACACAGATTGCTGAAAGAATCAGCAACCAGTATTTGGTAGGCAGTTTATATTTTTCCTGAGGTTTTCTGACTAAAGGGCTCATTATACTTCAAAAGTTAAATTCTTATACTTCTTATTGTTTCTGATAATCTCGGCAAGTCCGAAAATTACACTGTTTTCCGCACTGTCTGAAGTGTTTACTTTAAGGCCTGTGCCGTTTGCAACATTCTGGCAGAGATTACTTACAAGGCTTCCGCCGCCTGTAATATAAATACCCTGCTTGTAAATATTTGCACCGATTTCGGGAGGAGTACTTTCAAGCAGTTCTTTTACATTATCGGTTATCTGTAAAAAGCTTTCTCTTAAGCAGTTCTCAAGCACAACCGGATCGACCATACATTCAACAGGAAGTCCGCTGGCTACGTTTCTTCCGTAAACAACACCCTTCTCTCCGCTTCTTTTAAGCTCTGAAATCTGCATTTTTAATGCTTCTGCCGACTTTGAACCGATATGAAGGTTGTATTCCTTTCTGACAGTTGCTTTTATGATATCGTCGAATTTATTTCCGCCGATTTTGACAAGTTTGGACTTTACGATACCGCCGAATGAAAGAATTGAAATCTCCGTGGTATTGTAACCTACATCGACAATCATTACGCCCTGAGAGCTTTTAACATCGATATTAAGTCCTATTGCACAAGCGATGGATTTTTCGACAACCGATACGCTGTGAGCCTTCATCGAAGAATCTTCAATCAGCTCACCGAAAGCTCTTCTTTCAACATCTGTAACATCGTGAGGAATAGACATTACATAGTCGGAATTTTTGTAATTGCCTTTTGTAATCTCCGAAATAAAAAGTCTTAAAAGATCCTGCATATTGTTGATATCGGAAATAACACCATTATTAAGAGGCATTGATACCACAATATTATCGGGTGCTTTTTCGAACATTTCATAAGCCGAATCGCCATAAGCAATAACATTCTTTTTATTTTCAATTGCAATCATGTTGCGCTCAACAAATACGCGCTTTTTCTCATGATTATAAATACAAATTTTACTGGTACCCAAATCGATACCGAAAGCATTGTTAGCCAAAGTAATTCTCCAATTTCTTCTTCACATAATAATACAGTTTACTATTATACCACATTTTGAACCAGAGGGACGGTTCTTTTGGCTTTTTTTCAAAAAAATATGAGCTGTGACCACATAATACACCGCGGGCACGCTCTCGCTAATCTTTTGTACGCAGCGGATGCTAAATTCGACTTCGCACAAATGTGCTCGTCTCATTAAGCACCGGCGACAAAAATTACCCGCTCGTGCATCATGTGGCACAGCTCATTAATATACTAATTGAGCCAAAAGAACCTTTCTAATTCAAACATACTATAATTCAACCAGATTTCTCTCGTATAAGGTCTGAAGGGATTTTATTATACCCAACTTGACATGAGGGAAAGTAAGACCTCCCTGGAAATAGACACTATAGGGTTCTTTTACGGGGCCGTCGGCCGATAATTCGATGGATGAGCCTGATATGAAGGCTCCGGCGGCCATGATTACGTCGGAATCATATCCGGGCATAGCCCAGGGTTCGGGTTTAACGAATGAATCAACAGGTGATGCGGCCTGAATGCCCTGACAGAAGGCAATCATTTTGTCTTTATCATGGAATGTTACGGCCTGGATAATGTCATGTCTGTCTTCTGTTGAGTTTGGAATCACATCAAAACCGAGTTTCTCGTAAATATTTGCTGCAAATATTGCGCCTTTAAGAGCACTTGCAACAACAGTGGGTGCAAGGAAAAGTCCCTGATAAAAATCTCTTAAAACAGTTAATGAAGCGCCGACTTCCTTTCCAAGTCCGGGTGAAGTAAGTCTGTATGCGGCATTTTCAATACATTCTTTCTTACCGCATATATATCCGCCTAAAGGAGCAAGTCCGCCGCCCGGGTTTTTAATCAAAGAACCGACTATCATATCTGCGCCTACATCGCTGGGTTCGATTTCTTCGGTAAATTCACCGTAGCAGTTATCTACCATGCAGATAACTTCAGGCTTTATGCTTTTAACATAAGCAATGAGTTCTCCGATTTGTTTTACAGAAAATGAAGGTCTTGTCTGATAACCTTTTGAACGCTGGATAGTAACTAGTTTTGTTTTGTTATTAATAGCTTTTTTTATGTTTTCGTAATCGAATGTGCCGTCAGAAAGTAAATCAACCTGTCTGTAAGTAACTCCGTACTCTTTTAAGGAACCGATACTGTCTCTGATACCGATTACTTCTTCCAGGGTATCATAAGGCTTTCCTGCGGGGCTTAAAAGCTCATCTCCGGGGCGTAAATTACTCATAAGTGCAAGTGCCAGTGCATGAGTTCCGCATGTAATCTGAGCCCTTACAAGCGCATCCTCGGTATGAAAAATATCAGCATATACTTTTTCAAGAGTCTCTCTTCCAAGATCGTTATAGCCGTATCCTGTGGTTCCAAGCATGCACGCTTCGGATACGTTGTTCTTTTGCATTGCAGCTATAACCTTAAGCTGGTTAATATCCGCGAGTCTGTCAATATCGTCAAATCTTCCTTTTAAATCTTTTAGGATATTTTCAGCAAACTCACAAACTTTATCATCAATTCCGAAATCTTTGTAAATATTATTCATTTCAACCTCAATAGTTTCAAATTATATTTTTCTCTTTTAAAACATCCAAAACATACTTTTCGATTTCTGCAGGAGACTTATTGTCAATATCTATAAAATCCGCATATCTTTCTCTCTTAAAAAAAGTCACCTGTCTTTTGGCATAATGTCTTGAATTCTGTTTTATTAGATAAACGGCTCTGTCAAAGTCATATTCGCCGTTTAAATAATCAATTAACTCTTTATATCCGATGGCATTGTACAGGCCGGACTGTGAATCGTAGGGATATTTGGCTATTAAATCTTTTACCTCGTCCAAAAGGCCGTTTTCTATCATAATATCCACACGCCTGTCAATTTTCTCGTATAAAAGGCTTCTGTCGCGGTTTAATACGAAATATGCAAGATTATAAGGTGTTTCCCTCTCCTGCTGTTCTTTGTTGTGATCTGATATTTTTTTATGATGAAGCTCGTAAAATTCAATGGCTCTGATAACGCGCTTGATATTCTGCTTGGGAATAATAAGAGTTGATTCGTAATCAATCTCTTTTAATCTTTCAAACAATGCGTCTTCGCCGTTTTTATTATAAAAGTCAGTGATTTCGGCTCGGACAGTATTGTCGTCTTCTTCTGTAAAATCAATATCCCTTGTTACCGCCTGGATATAGAAGCCTGTTCCGCCGCAAATAATCGGAATATGGTTGTTTTTGTATATTTCATCCATCGCTTCAAGAGCAAGGGTTTTAAAACGCAAAGCATCACAGGATTCATTAGGATTAAGACAATCTAAAAGATAATGTTTAATACCGCCCATTTCCTCTTCCTTAATCTTGGCGGTACCAACATCCATAAATTTATAGACCTGCATTGAATCGGCGGAGATTATCTCTCCGCCGATTGTTTTTGCTATATTTACTGCCAAAGCGCTTTTGCCTGTTGCAGTTGCTCCGGCAAT
>CAMYYF010000032.1:0-13306 GCA_947303375.1 uncultured Lachnospiraceae bacterium | reverse complement strand
AAAATTAAAGGATTGAATTTGGTATTTCTTAATGGTTTTATTTCTTCACAAAGAAAAGGATTAGCGTTATGGCTGACAGCGAAAATAAAGCGGTCGGATAACATCTAAAGTTATAATTCTTTAGGCATAATTTTCACACCGATAATAATCGCTGCAATTATTCCTCCAATCAATACAATAAGCGCAGGAATAATCATTATTTCTATCTTTCCAAAAAGTGCTATGATACCGCTTAACAGCGGGGCCATCGAAATCAGGGCAATCAAAATGGCAAACCTTTTGGCATACAGTTTCTTATCGGATATTTTAGCCATATAACTTTTAGGGATTAAATCCACATCTTTAAGGATGAATAAAATCCCTGCATACAGCAATAAACATAATGCAAATACAATTGTTACAATAGAATATACTTTATCCATATTTTTTCAATTCTCATTAATAATTCCAGTAATCTCCCTCTTTTTGAAGATTGCCATAATAATCCACATCTGCATTGAGCATAAAAGATTTTAGTTCAAACGTGCCATCCATATATATTTTATCTCCCTGCCCATAACAATCAAAAGTCAAAGTCTCAAGTCCGCTGGTCTCACTACTGCTTTGACCCTGTAGTTTAAGTTTCATTTTGCCTTTCTTTATTGTTCCTGAATACTTGTATGATGATAAATTACCTTCATCATCATATATATACAGAATGGCATTAATGTCATTTTTGCCGGTTCCCTGTTTGACATCCATATATGTGTTAATTGTTGCAGTCTGATTGCTTAAATTCACTTCCGATTCAATGGCCGCATGAACATCTGCCTCAGGGAAAATTTCCTGCAGTGCTTTCTCTAATGCATCCAAAAACATTGAACTCATATTGCCGAAAGTTAAATCGATTTGCCAAGCACCAACAACCTGTTCTGCTTTTGGTCGGAATAATTCCTCTTCCTCCTCGGAATATGTTCCTATTAATTTTTGTTCAAATTCCTTTTCTTCTCCCGGAAGCCATTCTCCGTTTTCTTTAACAATTTCATTGTTTTTCCAAACTTTTCCGTCTTTTTCCAAATATACCGTTCCGTCAGAAGTTATTACTGTATTTGTCTTATTAGTTATATCTGATACTATTGTAACATCTGTTTTTTTATTCTTTCCTGTGAAAATGCCATTCTCAAAATGCATATATGTGTCATCATCGTCAACATCATATTGTACTATATCTCCGTTTTCATCCATTTTGATGTGGGCATTACAAGCTGGATTAATTAACTCCGTTGCATTAGAATTGGGATCCTTCCAAAAGCGATAACCCGATTCCTCATTTTCAACTAATACAAGCTTACTATCATCTAATAGTTTAAAATACTCTTCTTCGCTCATTTTTCCGTCCATAACATCCTGCCAAGCTTTGTCATTGCCCTCGGAATAAAGCGTAACGTGCACTCCATCACCAAAATCAGCCGTTTGTATTCCATCCTTTAGGACCGTGCTGTATTTAAACTCACCTTCATTGTCTTTTAGTAGTTGACTTGCACTTAAAGAAAAACCATTTTCATCATATCCAAAGTTCATCGTTTCTTCATACTCATCACCATCTGGTTTTTTGAAACTTTTTTCTTGACTATACGAATATGATTCGAAATATCTTTCACCATTCTCCATATACGTTTTGGTTTCATTTTTTTCCAAATAATTATAAACCGCACCGTCAGGATATGTTATAGAACACTTTGAATACGTTTCTTTATCATAGTCCTCTTCCCCTTTAAAACTTCCTTCCAACTTTGTTCCGTCCGGGTAAGAAGCCTGCACATTATATTCTCCGTTTTCGCTCCTTTCTCCATCTATATAATTATGGGATCCGTCTCTTCCCTCTATTGAATATGTGAAATTTAATACGTCCCCATCTTCATTGGATATATTTTTATAAACCAGTTTTTCTCCATTAGGACCATGTATCTCATATTCTCCGTCCGGAAGATACCCATCCTCGTCATAATATAGTTTTTCCGTCCCTCCTTCGAAATATTCGGAAACCTCTTTGTCATTTTGATCATAATCTATACACAAACCGGTCTTGTTATTTATCTGTGTGCTGGTTCCATCACTGTGATATACTATTGTATGTTCATCGTCGGGATAATACTCTTTAGTTCCGTCAGAACGTACTAATCCGCTGGTTCCGTCCGTAAACTTTCTTTTTTCGTTTCCTTCCTTATCCGCCTGGTATATGTTTCCCTTATAGTCTACACCTTCCCATGAACCGTCTGAATAAAGAGTTGCAACACTTCCGCTGTCAAATACTCTTGTCAGCGTGCCATCCTTTCCTTTATATTCTACATATTCGCCTTCCCAAACATCGTCCGGAATGGAATCCTCTTCTTCGGAACTGCTTTCAGAGTTTTGTTCCGGTTCTTCCGCAAAAACATAAGCAGGAAAAGAAATAAGTGATATGCTTAAAACGAATGATAATAATATTGATAATAATCTTTTAACTCTCATATTTCCCCTCCTATCTTATGTGTTTTATTACATCCGAAAGAAACTCTGTTTTTTCTTCGGCGTCAATCAGATTTTCATCTTTTATCTGTTTCTCTGCATCTTCCATCATCTCATTCGCTTCTATATAAGCATCATTTAAATATGAATCCGGAAGCATATTATAAATTGCATTAGCGGCTTCTATATTTCCCTGCTCTTCCAATTTTCTTGCATAATTCAATAGTGCCTCCGTATTACTCTGTTCTTCAAAATCCGCTTCTTTGCTTTCCATTACATGGTATTGCGGTGGTTCCTTGTCTTTTTTATTCTTATTACTTCTTATAACAAGTCCTGTAACCAACAGTCCCGAAATTATAATTTCCACAAAGAAGATTGACATCAAAATAATAAGCGGAATGACCGTAACCTTGGACTTTTTCTTAGGCCTGGGCGGTTGCTGCATTTGAAGCGGAATTTGCCCCTGCATTTGAGGTGGCATCTGTGCCTGAGGAGGTATCTGCATTTGAGGCGGCATCTGACCCTGAGGTCTCTGCTGATAAGGCATTTGTTGCATGTTGGACTGTTGCATTGCTTGATTGGGGTTGCCGTACATAATCGGTAATCCGCAAACAGGGCAAAAACGCATACCGTTTGTTAAACCGGCTCCGCAGCTTGGACAAAAATTAGCCATTTTCTACACCTCCTTCGTAAAAGAAACAAGGTATTCTTCTCTGTTTCCTGATATTATCATAGTATCGAAATTCGATTTGCCTTCACTTTGAATTTCATATCCATTTAAACTTTTTTCTTTTTCTTTCCCAAATCCCCATGCGAAAATATTAATAATAGCCAACACAATTATTGCCAAAAGCAACAATGCATCAGCTATTCCAAATAAAATAGAAAATATAATTACAACCGCTTTTTTCATATATACCCCCTGATAATATAAAAACATCTCTACAATGTCATCTTATCATATCTCGCTAAAAAAGGCACCCGAAATACGGATGCCTTTAAAGAAAAAACAAACTTTAAGTTATTCCACATTCTTAAGTGCCTGGTCCATAGGAACCTTTTTGATTCTGTGATAGTCAATTACCATTACCACAAGGTATGCGGCGATGACCATAAGTACCATATACACATATGTCATAAAAGGAACGTATGCCGGAAGCCAGCCGTCCATCCTGTAAAGGATGATGTTCCAGACAAGTATTAGTGACTTAGTGGCCAGAAATGTCGAAAGAATTGATGATATTATTACAACGATGGTTGTTGTCAGTATGTAGAGCGAGGCTATTTCGCCGTTATAGTAACCGAGGATTTTTACCATCGAAATCGCATTTTCATTCTTTTCGATTATTACCTTGGTTAAAAGATATATAAGGATAAACGCGAATGCCAGGCAGATTACTTTAAAGTAACTCATGTAATTGCCCATCGAATGATTAAGCTGGTTCGATACTTTCAATATATCGTCTTCGGTTATCGTCATTGCGATGTACTTGGCGTCGATGTCTTTTATCTCTTCGTTAGAAAGGAATCCGTTAAACGAACCCTCGGGATTTCCGAATATCTCATTAAAACCGTCGAGCGACATGAAGAGTCCGAGACCACTGATGTAATCGTAATTACCGACTATCCTAAAAGTGTACTCATCGTCCGTATATCTCGCTTTGAGCGTTACCGTATCGCCTGACTTTAAACCGAATTTGTCGGCATACGAACTTGAAATCAGAGCTTCGTTTCCCGAAACCTTTCCGTTTAACGGGATAAGTTTGCTCTCTTCATCCAGACCGTAAATGCTGATTGGTTCGTTTACTCTGCTGCCATCGATTGTATAGAGAGTTTCCATGCTGAATTTCTCGGCACTTTCTGCCTTTGTTGTTATATCGTTTCCGTCATCATCTTCCGTGGTTTTCAGCACATACTGATATTTTGCAAACATATCATCGGTCGCATGAGCCTGATAATTATCAAGCGTGGTGGGAAGTCCGAATGCAAAAGACATAAGGAATACCACAAAATAAATACCGACGAAAAGAACGAGATAGCTTGGTATGTTCTGCAAAAAGACTCTTAATCTGAATCTTGCGAGAAATTTAAATCTAGGAAGTCTCATTGCCTTTTTACGTTTGCTTGTTTTAAGATCTTTTCTTATAAATCTAAGGGGTGAGAGGCGAAGCATATACGCAACGGTCACGAAATTGATAAGTATCATCAGTATTACCGGAACGATGGTTGTTTTCACAAACGCCTCGTAATACCAGACTGTTTCGTACTTGGGAAGGCTGTAACTGTTAAAATACATATCTACAACGATGTTTTTAAAGAGCGTATATCCTAAAACATTTCCGACGATTGCTGCAAAAAGCGTTACAAATACAGGTGTTGCCATGTAATGTCTTATCATTTCGCCCTTGGTATAGCCCGACGCACGAAGTGTTCCGATTGTCATTGATTCTTTGGTAATCGTCGACATGATGGTCAGTGCAAATACAAAGCCCAGCACGAGAACCAGGATGTAGAGCAGAACACCACCAATTTCCTTATCCGAACCCATATCGTCGGGTGCAAAATGTACCGCCTGATTAAGGTATTCCGGAACGTAGTCCTGAAGGTCGTTTTCTTCTTTTATGGTCTGTGTTATGAGAGCGCTCATAAAATCATCCGAAAGCTTTTTCTGCTCGGACTCATTTGAAAACGAATCAACATATTTGAATGCGTAGTTGTAATGAACTCTGCCGTTTACGCTCTCCCAACCTTCTGGTGTAAGCATTGCAACGTCAAAGCTTATCGCATCAAACATAAAATCCGTGTTCTTCTCGTGAAGTGTCGCGTAATTTACATATGCTAAAAGACCTGTAATCGTAAATTCTTTGCCACCGACCTTAATCTTGTCTCCGACCTTTAATCCGCTGTTGTCTGCGTGCATTCTGTCGATGGCGATTTCGTTTTCGTTTTCGGGCATTCTGCCTTCGTTGAAACTCGCCATATTGATGTAATCTTCGTATGCGTAAATTCTGACTTTGCCGTCCGAATTGCCGTCGAGATTGTTGTCTTCGGTTACATCTTTGTAAAAGTTCTCGTATAAAACAACCGGTGTTGCTTTGAAATTCTTCTCAGCCTCAAGTGTGGCTTTGGATTTCTTCGCATCCTGCTTGTCGAATTCTTCGTTTATTTCATCTTCGGCTTCTTCGTAGGCTTCTTTTCTTGCCTTTTCTTTTTCATCCAGATATTCTTTGGATTTTAATGCTTCGTCTATCGCATCGGGAAGCACTTCTTCAACCGTCTTTTCGTAGTTTTCATCAAGTGCTTTTTCTACGGCTTCGTCGATCTGCGCCTGTTTTTCCTCTTCGCTCATAAAATCAGCGTAAGGCGCTAAGGCTTCTTTTACCGCATCCGTCACGTTCTTTACGATTTCTTCTTTTACGGTTTTTCTTACTTCTTTTTCTACTTCTTCTTTTAGGGTCTTTGGAGCCTCCTCTTCAATTTTTTCATCGATTTCCTTATGAGCTTCATCGATGAAGTATGCTCTTAAATCAACCTTTTCTCCGGACTCGATCACTTTTATAAACTCATCGCTTGCTTTTTCTTCGAGTTCGAAATGTCCGTCCTCAAGCTTGTTCTCATGGTTAAGGCGGTCTATCGAAATTAACATGCTGTGGTTGGCCACATACATTCCCGATACAAATCCGATGGTCATCGAGAGGAGAAGGAAGATTACCAGATATTTTCTCCATTCCCCGATCAGTTCTTTGGGAACTCTTTTTATGAGGGGATTTATTATTCTTTTTTTCTTTTTGTTTTCGTTTCTCATATTTTCATCCTTTCCGACGCCCTGCCTCTTCACGGGGCGACGGTTTATTTGCTACCAGTCAAGTTCGGTAGCCGAAATCTTGTTTTCGTTCATGTCGTTGTGACGAACCATGCCGTCCCTTAATTTGATGACGTGATCTGCCATCTTTTTTATTTCCTCATTGTGCGTAACCATGATGATTGTGTTGCCGTATTTTTTGTTTACGTCTTCGATGAGTTTTAAGATTTCTTTGGATGTATTGTAATCAAGCGCGCCGGTAGGCTCGTCGCAAAGTAAGATATCGGGGTTTTTGACTATTGCACGACCGATTGAAACACGCTGCTGCTGACCTCCGGATAACTGATTCGGAAGTTTGTATCTGTGTTTGAAAAGACCGAGGGTCTCAAGTAAATCGTCTATTTCGAGGGGGTTGTCGGAAAGATATGCACCGACTTCAATGTTTTCTTTGACATTAAGATTTGGAATGAGGTTGTACATCTGGAATACATATCCGAGATGTTTTCTTCTGTATTTTGTAAGACCTTTTTCGCCCATATCGCGAAGCTTGTCTCCGTTTATCGAGATGTAGCCCGAGTCCGGATTGTCGATTCCGCCGATGATGTTAAGCAGTGTGGACTTTCCGCTTCCCGAGGGTCCGAGCAGTACACAGAACTCACCTTTTGAAACCGTAAAGTTCATGCCTTTTAATACTTCCTGCCTCGTATCTCCGCTGCCGAAGCCTTTCTTTAAATCAACTATTTCCAAAAATTTTCTTTCCTGTTCAGACATATCGTCCTCCTTAAAAGATGCTTTGTTTCATTAATCGATCGCTTAATTGTGTTTTAATCATAAGCCGTCCCGAGCGATGCTCTCAATTCAAAATGCCGTAGGTTAAAGGTTTTTATTTTTCTAAAAGAGAAAATTAAAACATTTTATTTTTCCCGCAGGGAGAATATTTTTCTCTTCACTCTTAAATATATCGGCAACAATTAAACGATTGTTTAATCGTTTAATATAATAATCTTGTGGGCGGAGTTTGTCAACTCTAACCAAAAAGTTTTTTTAAGTTTGTGAAATATAACCATTTTAATGGCAGAGTTTTGCGATTATTTATTTCTTTTGCCTCTATCAGTGCCAGACACCCTGCGGGAGTCAGGCACAAAAAAATCCTCACGATTTATTTTCGTGAGGATTCATTTTTATTTGTTATTCTTTTTAAAATATTTCAGTTTGACATTGGTCTTGTAGAAATCCTTTGCCGTACAACCGGCTCTTCCGCCGCCGGCGCAGGCACATGCACACGCACAGGCACAGGCACATGAAGAATGTGCACATCCGCCACCGCTTCTTCCACCGCCACGTGACGAGGACTGGCTCTTCATATAAGAAGAGAATGAAGTTCTGTGAGGAACCACGATGGTCGATACATGAACGTATGTATTGGGTGAAGATTTAAGTTTATATGTACCGTTTTCTTTGTTACCCAGGATTTCATCCTTAAATTTGGATAGCTTTTCAGGTACTTTTTCTTCTTCAACCTTGGTCTTTGACTTGATCATATTGGTGCCGCAATATGAGCAGACTTCTTTGCCTTCCTGACGGGGAGCCCCGCAGTTTGGACAGTTGGTCATGTACTCGACGACGGTACGAACGACTTTGGTAGAAGTTCCTTTAAAGCCGGAGCTTGTAACCCATCCTAAGAAACTGAAGAAATAATACAGTGCAAATGTTCCAAGGAAAAACAATACTACAATACATATCGGACACAGGTTCGAAAGAAATTTCTGAAATTTTGCATTGTTCTTCTTTATCTTTTTGGAAGTGTCGAATTTAAAGGCATCATTTGGGTAAGTTACGCTTACTTTGTATTTCTGCCCTTTTCCCAATGAGGTTTTCCACGCAAAATAATTCTTATAATTGTCGCTTGCGGGAGAATGTGATATTGCTTTGTCCGAGTTCCAGAAAATCTCAAGGTTGTCGACTTTGATATCATCAAACCAGCCGGGCGTAAATTCATAAACCGTTTCACCCTCGGTCAGCATATCCATCTGATACATATAGTCCTGAACGAGTTCGAATTCGATGGGAACTATTTCGCCGGCCTTATAATTTCTGTCAAGAGTAATCTTAAGCGCTCCGTCAGTGCTCGAATAGGACATTGTTTTAATGCATTTTGAAAGAGCCTTGTAGCTCTTGTATTTGTTATTCGGAATTCCGATAAGCACCCAGGAAAGAGGTCCTTCACTTGTGGAATCAAGTACCTTCCAGTCAATATGATAAATCATGTGAAGGGTGGCATCTTCGTTGACATCAACTACGATCCGGTAGTTTACGATTTCATCCAGATCCTTAGCTTCAGAGTGGATGGGCAAAAACAAACCTATCGTCAGAACTAAAAGAAGCGCAAAAACAATTTTTGTAAATACTGAGGATAAGAGAGATTTTTTCTTATTCATTTGCACTCTCCTCCTTATCTATACTGCCTTTTTCCGAACAGTTACCGCAGCCCTTTCTAAGAGGACATTTTCCTTCCATTAATGCGCTGTAATCTCTTCTTTCCGTGCACTTTTCACTTTCCCAGATTCGCTCCCACTCATCTTTTAAGAAATCGCCCAGAGCATCATCGGAGAGCCAGCTCTGACACGGAACTGCTTTTCCGGAAGGTGTGATTGCCATATTTGAAAGGCATGCGCCACAGGTGGGAGGATTGATACCAATCTCGTCGCAGAAGGAATTTTCAACCCAGCCGGGTGATGTGAAGCTTATTTCCATTCCGTTTTCTGCACAGTATTCAACTGCCTGCTTTAATATGTCTTTTATCTCGTCTGTTTCTAGCTGAAGCTTTTCTGATCGTTCTTTTTCGGCATTTCCGGTCGTTATAAGACCCGAACATGTTACATACAAAACTCCGAGACCATGTAAGAATTCAAGAGTCTTTTTGTAATCGCGGTTTGTGGTGCAAAGCGGAGTATTGATGCTTACACTGATGCCTGCTTTAAGGGCATTCTTAATTCCCGCAACGGTTTTTTCATAGTTTTCTGCACCGACGAGTTCGTTGTGAATCTTTTCGTCGGACGAATAAAAGGTTATCTGCATGCTGTCGAGAGATACTTCTTTTAGTTTGTTGCAGTATTCCTCGGTTAAAAGAACTCCGTTGGTATTAAGTCTTGTAACAAACCATCTTGCACTGTCAATGAGTTCTAAAAGATCGTCTCTCATGGTAGGTTCGCCACCCGTGAAGGTCAGCTGGGGAATACCGATTTCACGACATTTATTGATTATCTTTTTCCAGTCATCTGTAGAAAGTTCTTTTTCGTTCGCATTTTTCTGGCCTGCCGCATAGCAGTGAATGCAGCGCTGATTGCAGTTCCATTTACCGTCTTTTTCCATGGCGGAAACCATAAGATCCATACGGTGAGGAGCCTTCATAAAAGGAGCGTAATCGCCTATGCTCATATATCCGATTTCTTCATCAACAGGTTCGCGGTAAGCCACCTGCTTGAAGGTATTCATCATTCTGTAAAGGTCTTTTTTGAATACGGACTTCGGAATCATCGGATATACTTTGCCTGTTTTCTTGCAGGTATTCTCAATGATTGTTTTGAAATCTTCCTCGTTTATTTCACGGCCGTCATACTGATTGGTTTCTTCGATAAACTCTGTTAAAAGAATGCTCCATGCTGTGTTAACGGGAATGATGTCCTGTCCGTTTATAATGGCAATACTCGGGCCGATATAATCATCCTCTATTGCCGGCGGAATCAAGTGAATACGAACAACGCCCGGTCCTTCGGGATTTAGCGTTGTATGATGTACTTCATTAAAATGATTGCGCGCATATTCAAGTTCTCTTATTTTACTTTTCATGCTGTCCCCTTAAAATACTTTATTAACAGTTCCAAACAAAATGATTTTACCATATTTTAATATCAAAAAGCACCCTATTTGTGATTTTTATGATAATATTGAAGAGGTGATTTTTTTATGAAAATCATGGGGACAAAATTTTGGAAATGGCAAATGACTGAAAAACACTTTACTATCACATCTTTTATTTCAAAAACGGTTCTTTCACTCATCTTAATGCTGGCAATAGCGGTTTTTTTGCCGATGCATATTCATGCCAAAGACTTAGACGAAATTCTTTCTTATACCATCTGGGTGAATGTCAACGAAGATGCCACGCTGGATATGAACTATCACATTAAGTGGAAAGTGCTGGATGATAAAGAGGAAGGACCCCTTACCTGGGTAAAAATCGGTATTCCCAACAAGCACTGTTCAAACATCGAGGCAAAATCCGACTGTATTAAAAAGATTTCCTACTACGGTGTGGGCGGTTCTTATATTCGAATCGACCTTGACAGACAGTATAAAGCCGGGGAAATTGTAGACATAGACTTTTCATTCACCCAGGATTACATGTATCAGATGGACGCCGAAAAGGAGGGCGAAACCGTATATCAGTTTACGCCCGGGTGGTTTGACAATATAAAAGTAGACCTTTTGGAAATCCTCTGGAACAGTGACAAGATACTGTCGGCCACGCCCGAATACGAAGTGCACCCTTCGTTTTTCTCCTGGGAAAGTTCCCTTAAAAAAGGCGAGAAGTATACCATCCGAATCACATATCCCAATGATGCTTTTGCATTTGATACAAGCAAAAAGATTAAGCAGAGCGCCAATTTTTTTAAATCCGAATGGCTGGGTCCGCTGGTCATTTGGGGCGGGCTGGGTGCTCTCTTTATAATTCTCCTGGGTGGCGACTATCTTAATTGCTACATTAAATGGAAAAAAAGCTCGGGATTTAAAGGAACCAGAAAGAAAATTACCCGCACCGTCATAGAGTACTTCGGGAAATGCCCCAACTGCGGTGCATTGAGGGTTGAAGGCAAGGACGCCTGTCCGTACTGCTCAACCAACTTAATCAAAAAGAAAACAAGGATTGAAGAAAAGCGAATACCCGGAAAATATACAAAGTATAAAGACGAAATTATCAAACGTAAAAGAGCCGGCACCTATCCGCTTTCTTCCACACCCGACACCTATGTACATGTTACAAGTGTAACTGTTCCGCACCGCACTTCGTTCTCATCTTTTTATCTGTCCAACTCAGAGACGCGAGGCGGCGGCCATGGCAGAGGACATTTAGGTGGTTCGTGCGCCTGTGCCTGTGCCTGTGCGTGCGCCTGTGCCTGCGCCGGCGGAGGAAGGGCCGGATGTACGGCCAAAGACTTTTATCATACCAATGTTAAACTCGGATATTTTAAAAAGAAAAATAAATAATTTCAGAAAGGAAGATTTTTATGAAAATCGGTTGTGTAAAAGAAATCAAAAACAATGAATTCAGAGTAGGCTTGACGCCGGACAATGTTAAGGCATACATTGCTGCCGGCCATCATGTTTACATGGAAAAAGGCGCCGGAATCGGTTCGGGATTCTCCGACAACGAGTATGTTGATGCGGGTGCATCTCTTATCGACAACGCCGCAGATGTCTGGAACCTCGTAGACATGATGATAAAGGTTAAAGAGCCTCTTCCCGAAGAGTATCCTTTATTCCGCGAAGGCCTTATCCTTTATACATATCTTCACTTAGCAGCTGACAAGGAACAGGCTGATGCGCTTCTTGCCGGCAAAGTAAAAGCAGTTGCTTACGAAACCATCCAGGAAACCGACAGATCACTTCCCTGCCTTGCTCCCATGTCACAGATTGCAGGACGTCTTTCCATCCAGGAAGGTGCCAAATATCTTGAAAAGAGATTCGGTGGCGAAGGCATTCTTTTAGCAGGTGTTCCCGGAACTCCCAAGGCTAACGTAGTCATCCTCGGCGGCGGTACCGTTGGTATGAACGCATGCAAGATTGCCGTAGGTATGGGTGCAAACGTTACCATTCTCGATGTAAACCTTAAAAGACTCGAGGAGCTCGACAACATGTTCGGTGCACATATCCAGACACTCGTTTCCAATGATTCAAATGTTGAACGTGTCGTAAAAGATGCAGACCTTGTAATCGGTTCGGTTCTTATCCCCGGCGGTTCGACACCCAAGCTCTTCAAGAAGAAATATCTTCCCGAAATGAAGGACGGTGCGGTATTCGTAGACGTTGCCATCGATCAGGGCGGCTGCGGTGAATCCTCACATGTTACCACACATGACGATCCCGTATACATCGAAGAAGGTGTAGTTCACTACTGTGTAGGAAACATGCCCGGCGCAGTTCCCAGAACAAGTACCATCGCACTCACCAATGCAACCCTTCGCTACGGCCTTAAGATTGCAGCCGACGGTCTCGAGGAAGCCTGCAAGAAGAGCGCAGTAATCGAATCCGGCGTTAACTGCTACGCAGGTAAGGTTACAAACGCAAATGTTGCCAAGGCTTTGGGATATGAATATACAAATCTCGAATCGTTAATTTAATTAATCCTAAAAGAAAAGGACTTTGGATTTTCCAAAGTCCTTTTTTATTTCTTTTATGCTGTTTCGATGCTGTCGGCTTTCTTTAAGTTGTATTTCTCAACTGCTGCCTCTCTCATCTTGTATTTTAAGATCTTTCCTGCGGCGTTCATCGGGAAGCCGTCTACGATATCGACGTACTTGGGAACTTTGTGTTTAGCCATGTGGTCGAATACGTATTTCTTGATTTCTTCTTCGGTAATTGTTTCGCCTTCCTTGGGAACTACGGCTGCGAGGATTTCTTCGCCGAGAGCCTCATCGGGAACACCAATTACCTGAACGTCTTTTACTTTATCGTATGTATAGATAAATTCTTCGATTTCCTTGGGATAAATGTTTTCACCGCCACGGATAATCATGTCTTTCAAACGGCCTGTAATCTTAAAGTTGCCTTCGGGTGTTCTGCATGCAAGGTCTCCGGTATGAAGCCATCCGTCGGCATCGATTGCCTGTGCTGTGGCAAGAGGCATCTTGTAATAACCCTTCATGATATTGTACCCTCTGGCTACGAACTCGCCGTTAACGCCGTCGGGACATTCTTCACCGGTTTCGGGATCGATTATTTTACATTCAACACCGG
>CAMYYF010000031.1:0-13341 GCA_947303375.1 uncultured Lachnospiraceae bacterium | reverse complement strand
AAGGTATCATTATCGCAGATACCAAATTTGAGTTCGGTCTTGACGAAAACGGCGAGATAGTAATAGGCGATGAAATGTTAACACCCGATTCATCCAGATTCTGGCCCCTTGAGGGATATGAACCCGGTCATTCACAGCCTTCTTACGACAAGCAGTTTGCAAGAGACTGGTTAAAGAATCCTGAGAACGAAGGTCACAACTGGACACTTCCTCAGGATGTTGTAGACAAGACCATTGCCATTTATCTTGAAGGATACGAAAAATTAACAGGTAAGAAACTGTAAAAGATATATTTAGAAAGAAGGATATACCATGAGTAAGAAAAGGATTATCATATCCGCCATATTTTTCGTGGCGGTGATAGCCTGTCTGCTTACAGGAATATTTCTGACAAACGATCCGAATCACGTGGAGGAGGAAACAATCCAGGAGGTCATGAAAGAAGCTGTGCTCCATGAGCATGTAAAGGTTTCTCTCTTCGGACTAAAAGATGTTAACCCGGCACTGATTTCAGCTTTTATCGTAACCGCTATCATACTTGTTGTGGCACTTGTATTAAGAATATTCTTTATTCGCAGATTCAAGCTTATTCCCGACAGTAAAATTCAGATTGCGATAGAAAGTCTGGTAGGATTGTTTGACGGAACGTCCAAGAGCAACAGCCCGCACAAATATAAGTTGTTACGAGTCTATATGTTTGTCGCGGGAACATATATTTTCGTAAGTACGGTATTTGAACTTCTCGGAGTTCAGGTTACGGCCACAAACGGAAAGCCAATCACATTGTCGGCGCCTCTTGCGGATATAAACGGTGCGATAATGCTCGGCGCCACGACTTATACGTTTATTTTATTAAACGGTCTGTTCGTATCGGGAATAAGAGGGTTCCTTGGAACACTCAAGGATTTCTCACTTCCGATATCCATGAGTCTTCGTCTTTTCGGTGCGCTTTTATCGGGTGCGCTTGTTACCGAACTTGTATATTATTACAGGATGACGAGTTTCGTAATACCCGTATTCGTGGCAATTGCCTTCACCTTAATGCATGCGATAATTCAGGCATATGTACTTACGATGCTCTTAAGTATCTTTTATGGTGAAGCAACTGAAGAGCACGAGAAAAAAGAGAAAAAAGAAAAGAAAAACAAGAATAAAAATCAGAAAACATTGGTTTCGGAGGTTCAATAATGAAAAGATCACTCAAAGCAGTTACATTAATCTTAATGCTTGTTGCCTTACTCGGCATATTCTTTGTACCCACTAAAGCTTATGCAGCCGGTGAAGATGCGGCTGAAGCAGCCATCGTAAAAGTTACAAACGATAACGACGTAGTTGTTGCAAAAGCTGTTGCGGCAGCCATAGTTGTAGCGGTTGTTGCGGCAGTAGGTGCGGTAGGCATGGCACTTACGGTAAGAAAAGCATCCGACGGTGCTGCACGTCAGCCCGAAATCGCAGGCAGACTCTTTACCATGATGATGCTCGGCTGTGTATTTATCGAGACTGCTATTATTTACGCATTGATCGTTGCTATTTTCATCGTATTCATCCTGTAAGGGATTTATACGTTTTGTTTGATTAGATTTGATAAAAAGAGGCAGATGGTATGACAGGATTACCGCTTAATATTGATATTACGCAGATTCTTTTGCATCTTTTAAATTTCACCGTTCTTTTTGCCGGACTTTATTTTATTCTTTACAAGCCCGTCAGAAAGATAATGAATGAGAGAGAAGAGCATTTCAAAAAGCTCGAAGAAGATGCAAACGGCAAAATCGAAGAAAGCGAAAAGGCAAAAGAAGAATACGAGAGCAAATTAAAAAACGCAGATTCCGAGATTAATGCCAAAAAAGAAGCTGCAGGCAAAGAAACTTTCGCCGAAAGAGAAAGAATCATTACGGCTGCCAACGACGAAGCTGCCAAGATTCTTAAAAAGGCAAGAGACAAAGCCAATTCGGAACATGACAGAATTATAAGCGAAGCTCAGAAAGAAATTGCTGAGATAGTAAATGAGGCTACGGAGAAAATCGTATTGGATTCCAATCTGGATACATACGATGAGTTTTTAAATGCCGCAAATAAGGATAAAGGCAATGTATAACGACAGTGAATTCGCTGTGCTTTATGCGGCAGAAGAGCCGAGCGAAGCGCAATATGCAAAACTGAATAGTTTTCTTGCCGAGAAGTACGGTAAAGTAATTTTCATTGAATATGTCGATGACGATACCGTAACCAACGGTTTCCGTCTCGAAGTCGGAACTGACGTTTATGACTGGACCAACACGGGACGTCTCGAACAGTTCAAGGAAATGATCAAGGCCGTCGGCAAGAAGGCTAAATCGGATATTATTCCGTTAATCAAAGAAAATATTAAAGACTGGACCCCAAGCGGAGAACCGGTTGAGTTTGGTGTGGTATCAAGCATCGGTGACGGTATTGCAACCGTATCGGGCCTTAAGAGTGCTACATACGGCGAAATTCTTCTTTTTGACGACGGTATAAGAGGAATGGTGCTTGATTTAAGAGAGAACGAAATCGGCTGTATTCTTTTTGACGATACCGATTCCGTATGCGAGGGAAGCAGGGTTAAAAGAACCGGCCGAAGCGCAGGTATACCCGTCGGCAGTAATTTCCTCGGAAGAGTAATCAATCCCTTGGGTCTTCCGATTGACGGCAAAGGCGATATCGATGCAGACGATTACAGGGCAATCGAATCTCCCGCACCGGGTATTATCGAAAGACAGCCCGTTGACAAACCCATGGAAACGGGAATTCTTTGTATAGACTCTATGTTCCCCATAGGACGCGGACAGAGAGAACTTATCATCGGCGACAGACAGACGGGTAAAACCGCTATTGCTCTCGATACAATCGTCAACCAGAAGGGCAAGGACGTAATCTGTATCTATGTCGCAATCGGACAGAAAGCCAGTCTTATCTCGCAGATGGTTACCAATCTTAAAAAACACGGAGCAATGGACTATACAATCATTGTTAACTCCTCCGCATCCGATGCAGCTCCTTTCCAGTATATAGCACCTTATTCAGGCTGCTCGCTGGCAGAGTATTTCATGCATCAGGGTAAGGACGTACTTATCGTATACGATGATTTGTCAAAGCATGCTATTGCATACAGATCACTTAGTCTTTTGCTTGACAGATCTCCCGGACGTGAGGCTTATCCCGGAGACGTATTTTATCTGCATTCAAGACTTCTTGAGAGAGCGGCGCATTTAAGTGACGAACTCGGCGGAGGTTCAATTACCGCACTTCCCATCGTCGAAACACAGGCGGGCGATGTTGCGGCATACATTCCGACTAACATTATTTCAATTACGGACGGACAGATTTTCCTTGAAAGCGAACTGTTCTTTGAAGGTCAGAGACCTGCTGTTAACGTTGGTCTTTCTGTTTCGCGTGTCGGCGGCGACGCACAGACGAAGGCTATGAAAAAATCCAGCGGTTCATTAAGGCTTGATCTGGCACAGTACAGGGAAATGGAAGTGTTCACACAATTCTCGTCCGATCTTGACGAAGCAACGCAGAAACAGCTTACCTACGGCCACGGACTTATGTATCTTTTAAGACAGCCGCAGTACAAGCCTTATTCACAGCATCAACAGGTAATTCTTCTTACGGTTGCATTAAACAAGTATTTTATGGATGTCCCCGTAAAAGAAATACAGGACGAAATGATTAAGCTGCTTGATTATTTCGAAGTATCACATCCCGATATCTGCTCGAGAATCGACTCAACAGGACGTATCGAGGATGATGACAGACAGGCAATAATTAATTATGCCAAAGATTTTAAGGAACAGGGCCGCGAATAAGAGGTATTAATATATGTCGAATATGAAGGAGATAAAAGGTCATATTCAAAGCGTTAGGGATACTCAGAAAATCACCAACGCCATGTACCTTATATCCTCCAACAAAATGAGAAAGATAAAAAAAGAACTCGACAAGACCAAACCGTACTTTGAAGAAGTGGCCTTAAGCATCAGACGAATCTTCAAGACGGTTAAAAACGTTCAGAGTGATTATTTTTATCCTGCCGGCAATACGTACGAAATAGAGGGTACGTATGCATATCTTGTTATTACGGCGGATAAAGGTCTTGCGGGTGCTTATAACCAGAATGTCATTAAGGAAGCAAGCAAGCTGATGACCAAAAAGCATGACAAGCTTCTTTTTGTTGTGGGTGAATACGGAAGAAGATATTTTACTTCAAAAAACATCCCCATAGAAAAGACATTTCTTTATACGGCTCAGAATCCTACACTTGCAAGAGCAAGAGAGATATCGGACCTTCTGCTTGATTTGTACGACAATAAAAAGATTGCGAAGATTTATATAATCTTTACCGATTACGAAAGCGGTATGGAAGCAAAGGTCAAAGTAATGAGACTGCTTCCTTTTAACAGATCTGATTTCAAGCTAAGCAAAAAAGAACTTGAAGAAGAGCAGAAATCAACCAGAGGTTTTGTATGGCCTCAGGGTGATATAGAGTTTTATCCCAATGCGAGAGAAGCGCTTGACAATATGATTTCAAGCTACGTAACGGGAATTATTTACGGTGCACTCGTAGACAGCTTCTGTTCCGAACAGAGTGCGCGTATGAATGCGATGGAATCCGCCAACAGAAATGCGGAAGAACTCATCGAAAAACTTACAGTTCAGTACAATCACACCAGACAGGCGGCAATCACTCAGGAGATAACCGAGGTTTCCGCAGGTGCACGTGCGAAGAAGAAAAAGAAAGAAAAAGCACTGGCAAGACAATAGTGTTTTTATAAACGGAGGAAGAAATGACCGGCAGAATAGTTCAGGTATCGGGATCGGTAGTTGATGTTCGATTTGATGATCATTTACCTAAAATCAGAGAAGCGCTGACCGTGTATGTCGACGGCGAAAAGAAAGTAATGGAAGTTGCTTCACATATAGGCAATTCCATGGTTCGCTGTATCATGCTTTCCGGTAGTGAAGGTCTTGCGAGAGACATGGTGGTTGAAGCCGACGGCAACAACATTATGGTTCCCGTAGGAGAGTGTACTCTCGGAAGAATGTTTAACGTACTCGGTGAGCCGATAGACGGAAAGGGAGCGCTTCCCGAAGATACGGAGAAGTGGGGTATCCACAGAAAAGCACCTTCATTCGAAGATCAGAGTCCCGCTATCGAAATTCTTGAAACAGGTATTAAGGTAATCGATTTGCTTGAGCCCTATCCCAAGGGAGGCAAAATCGGTCTTTTCGGCGGTGCCGGTGTAGGTAAGACCGTACTTATTCAGGAACTTATTCACAACGTAGCCACAGAGCACGGCGGATATTCGATATTTACCGGTGTAGGAGAGCGTTCAAGAGAAGGTAATGATTTATGGCGTGAAATGAATGAAAGCGGTGTAGCAAGTAAAACAGCGCTTGTATTCGGACAGATGAACGAGGCTCCCGGTGTACGTATGAGAGTGCCTCTTTCAGGTCTTACAATGGCTGAATACTTCAGAGACACACAGAATAAAGACGTTCTTTTATTCATTGACAATATATTCAGATTTGTACAGGCAGGTTCAGAAGTATCCACACTTTTAGGACGTATGCCTTCGGCGGTTGGTTATCAGCCTACACTTGCCGAGGAAATGGGTGCTCTTCAGGAGAGAATCGCATCAACGAAACGCGGTTCCGTTACATCCGTACAGGCCGTATACGTTCCTGCGGATGACTTAACAGACCCCGCACCTGCCACAACATTCTCACATCTTGATTCAACAACGGTTCTTTCAAGAAAGATTGCAGAACAGGGTATTTATCCCGCAGTTGATCCTCTTGAATCCTCATCAAGAATCCTCGAGCCTTCGATAGTTGGTGACGAGCATTACAATATTGCAAGAAAGGTTCAGGAAATACTTCAGAAGTATGCCGAACTTCAGGATATTATCGCAATCCTTGGTATGGACGAACTTGCTGAAGAAGACAGACTGACGGTTCTTCGTGCAAGAAAAATCCAGAGATTCTTATCACAGCCCATGCACGTAGCAGAAAAGTATACTGGTAATGCAGGTGTATTCGTTCCTTTGGGTGAGACCATCAGAGGATTTAAGGCAATTGTTAACGGCGAGGTTGACGATCTTCCCGAGGCAGCATTCTTTAACGTCGGTACGATAGAAGAATGCAAGCTTAAAGCCGAGAGGATTAAAAACGGAGAAATTTAAAGTATGAACAGTTTTTCGCTTCATATTCTTGCCGCCGAGAGAAACTTTTACGAGGGTGAATGTTTAAGTCTCGTGGTTCCGATTACGGACGGCTCATACGGCATTATGGCTCATCATAAAAACATGGTGGCAGCCATAGTTCCCGGCATAATGGAATATTCGCTTCCCGAAGGTGAGAGAGTGGTTGTCTGTGTTTCCCAAGGGATACTTGTTGTGGCCGACAATGACGTAAAGGTTTTGGTGGATACGGTCGAGACTCAGGAAGAAATAGATGAGAACAGGGCCAAGGCTGCCGCTGAACAGGCCAAGGAGGCCATGCTTCAGAAGAAGAGCATTCAGGAATACAAATCGGCACAGATGCGAATTGCCAGAGAGATGAACAGACTGAAACTTAAAAACAGAAACAGAACATAAAAAAAGAGACATCATTACGATGTCTCTTTTTACATATAAACTTAAAGGTGATTAATCTTCTTTAACTTCTTCGACGATGTCTTCAACTGCATCTTCTACGGTTTCCTTGATGTCTTCTGCGGCATCAGCAACTTCTTCTGCTACATCATCGCCCTTTTTCTTCTTTAAACCGTCAATCTTATCCTGTGCTTTTTTCCAGGTATTCTGAGCGGTCTCTTTTGTCTTTGTTACAGCTTCGCTGGTTTTTTCCTTGATGTTGTCAAGATCTACATAAGAACGTTTTTTGGTTACCGTTCCGTCTTCATTTATTATTTCTTCGGTTTTAAAAATCTTATCTCTGTTCTGATAAACATAATATGCGCCCACACATGCTGCTGCGGCTGTTAACCCTAAAAGAAATCCTTTCGTAGTTTTCTTCATTTTGAATAACCTCCTTTGTGTTACATATACGGATATTTTACTCTCAAAATCCATAAAAGTAAATAGCAAAGAAAGACCAAAAGTAAATAGAAAAGCATTGAAGAAAGGCAGTGATTATGATAAGATATTTTCGACTGATTTAGTCAATTATTTGCGGGAGAAATCTACGGCATGAATGATAAATTTTTCGATCTTAAAAAAGAAAAACAGGATAAAATGATAAATGGTGCAATGCAGGTTTTTGCTTTGAAAGGTTACAAGCTCGCAAGCACCGACGATATGGTTAAGGTCGCAGGAGTATCAAAAGGTCTTTGGTTTCACTATTTTGTAAACAAGGCCGGATTATACACTTTTGTGGCCGATTATTGTGTTAAGTATCTTAATATGGAACTGGCAGTCAATCTTAATTCGACAAAGACTGACTATTTTGACATTCTTTATACGATTGAAGAGACCAAGGCAGGAATATCCAAGATCTATCCTTATGCGCCTTTGATGATTCAGGCAATGGAAGATGAGAACGATGAGGAAATCGCAGATGTTACACGTTCCAAAATCGAGCCTTATCTTGAAAAGGTAAATGAGGCACTTTCGGCTTTCGATGAAGGAAAGCTTTCAAAGCATGTCAAAAGAAGCATGCTTGACATGACTGTCGGATA
This sequence comes from uncultured Lachnospiraceae bacterium, assembly GCA_947303375.1. Taxonomy (GTDB): domain Bacteria; phylum Bacillota; class Clostridia; order Lachnospirales; family Lachnospiraceae; genus UBA3766. Next base: position 5,642 of record CAMYYF010000031.1, on the reverse strand, counting down.
TACCATTAAGGGAATCAGAGAGAAAGCATACTCAAAGGGAGAATTTGATGCCGAAAAATATTTGTCGGAATTAAAAGAATACTTTGAGATGATGAAAAATACTGTTTATGTGGATGGGGAATAAAATTTATGGGAAGCAGGCTTAACAATAAAAACGTCGGAATGGGCTGCACTATACTTGGCGGACTTTTTTTACTCGGCGGAATAATTCTTTTTATACTTTACAATTCGGTCAACTTATATGCACAGAAAGCCGATGCAACCATCGTTTCAAAATATATTGTTGAGTCCGAAGAGGATCCGCATACGGTCCTTGAACTTGCCTACAGAGTCGGCGACGATATGGTATATGTGACTGATTCATATTACGGCGAGATAGATGAGGATACAGTCAATCTTGAGATTTATTATAACGTCAAGAATCCCAAGCAGATTCTTGAGGCAGGCTGGCATTTTGAGCCTATTCTGCCTGCGGCATTCGGCGTAGTCATTCTTTTAACGGGTCTTTATTACATGGGAATTATTTCCTTTGGATTTGAGTCCGCGAAGAAGCCCGGCGAGAAGTCATCCGACTGGGATAAAAAATATTATGAAGCCAGGGAAAAAGCCGAGAACGCACTTATACCTCTTTTAGGAGTTCTCAGTTTCATCATCTTCGGCGTATTTTTGGTAATCAAAAAGAGTGGCTGGTGGGCATGGATTTTTATTGCTGTAGGAACAATCGGAGCCGTATATCTTTTAACCGATCTTATTCCCGCGGCCATCGAATTAAATGCACTTCGAAGACTTAAAAAGATTAACAGTAAAACCATTTCCGTGGACGATGATTTCGAAAAATTCGAAAAGGCTCAGAAGGAAAAATCTAAAAAAGAAGAGACTGTCGAAATTCCCAAGGAATATGAAGTGGAAGACACTTATGAAATAAAATCTTTGGATAAAAAGAAAAATAAAAAGAAGAAACAGGTGTAAACATGTATTGTGTCAGATGTGGCGATATCATAGATAAAAACGAGCTTGTCTGCGACAAATGCGGACTTCGTTTTACGGTTGTAAGAGCGGACGGAACCACCGTCTATATCAATCAGTCCCCGACACCCGTTAAGGGGGCAAAGAAAAAGAAATTCCGATTCGGGTGGCTTATCGCACTCGTGTCGGTAATATCTGTAGTAGGGGCATTATTATTCGGAGGCATTCTTTTAACCTCCGGTATTTTAATGGGTATTGTGATTTTTTCAAAAGACCCGGCATCAAGTCAGGTGGTTGTAAACAATCCCGTTAATAATCCCGATCCTGTCATTTCGACTCCCACTGTAACATATCAGAATACTGATACCGAAGAGCAGAACGAGTATTTTTCGAATGCAATCAGAGACCAGTTTGTAACCTTAAAGGGCGACGGAACGGATACCGTTACGGTAATGGTCTATATGAACGGTTCGGATCTTGAGAGTGAATACGGATACGCTACCGAAGATTTAAGAGAAATGCTAAATGCCACGCTTTCCGATAACGTCAATGTCATAATTCAGACAGGCGGTACCAAAAAGTGGAAGACAGACGGCATTTCAAACAAGCATTCACAAAGATTCCTCGTAAAAGACAAGCACCTTGAGTTAATAGACGATTCTTTGGGACAGCTTGATATTACTGACGAATATACATTAAGGGATTTTATCATTTATGCCAATGCAAATTATCCCGCAGACAGAAATATACTTATTTTCTGGGACCACGGCGGAGGAGTTGTATACGGCTACGGAGTTGACGAAAACTTAAACGATCCATACGCAGCGCTCACAATTGATGAAATTCAAAGAGCCGTTAGGGATTCGGGCGTTAAATTTGAAATGATCGGTTTTGACTCCTGCCTTATGGGCGGACTTGAAACCGCATGTGCACTCTGTGATTATTCGGATTATCTTATCGTATCCGAAGATTTCGAATCGGGCAGCGGATGGGAATATCAGAACTGGCTTAGCCTTCTTGGATATAATTCATCCACACCCATGACGGATGTTGCAAAAGTTATCGTAAATGATTTTATACAGGAGAGTTTATTCGCAGAATCGGAAGGTGTTCTTGCATTAATCGATTTAAGATATACAAGACTTCTTTATTCCGCATGGACCGACTTTGCGTATGCAAACGAGGACGAACTTCTTTCATACGACTATACAATGAGTATGCAAAGATCCGAGCGAGCTCCCGATTCCATGTTTGAAAAGAACGGCAAAAAGGATATCTGGGACTGGCTTTACACAGATTCTTATACCATGGAAACATACTGCTATGCAGTAGATATCATGGCGCTTGCTTCCACGATGAATACCGACGAATCAAACGCACTTGCATCGGTAATGAAATCTGCGGTTCTTTATTGTTCATCCACAGCCGGCGATTCATATATGACCGGACTTTCCGTAACTCTTCCTTACGGCGATAATGACTTTTATGATGAATTAAAAGATGTATTCACTAAATGCGGATTCGACAATAAATACCTTACATTCCTTGCAAAGTTTGCCGATACCGACGATTCCATCACAAATTATGACTGGAGTTCGAGCGGATTCGAAGGCTGGGATACATATGATGATTCATATTATGACTGGAACGATTATGACTGGAATGATTTTGACTGGGACAGCTACTATGATTCATACTATGATTTTGATGATGGTTACTATGACAGTTATGACTATAACAGTTACGACCGTGATTATGATTACTGGGACGAGGATTGGTTATACTAAATGAACAACAGCGAAATACATGAAATAAAAAAGAGACTGAAATTTTGCGACGAGGCTTCTTTTAAGATCGAAACCTGTTATGTCATAGGTTCGGAGAAAAGAATCCGCAGCAAAATGAATTCATATCTTACGAATATAGACGACAGCGAGAGACACAAGTATATCGAAATACTTAAAAAAGGTTTATCCGGTGTATTAAACAGAAACCTTTTAAATCTGTCTTTTGAAAGAAGCATGGACGGAGAGGATGCACAGAAATTCCTTCTTTCCTTAAGAGACAGCGAACTTAACGATTCCGCCGTAACGGATAAGTATTACGAGAAAATCATCAATGCTTATTCGACTGTGGGCAATTATCTTATCATAACGATTTATGATGCTTACGATGTGCCTAGAGAAGGAACGGACGGCTTTTCACAGGGTGAGTCCGAGGAAGTCTTCAGATATATTTTCTCATGTATCTGTCCGGTCAATCTTGACAAGGGTGCATTATCCTATCGTGAGGAAGAGAATGACTTCGCAGCCAGAATCCGTGACTGGGTTGTGGAAATGCCTGATGTAGGTTTCTTATTCCCTGCATTTAACGACAGAAGCAGCGATGTAAACTCACTCCTTTATTACTGCAAGGATCCTCTTTTAATTCATCCCGAGATAATAAGCGACTGCCTCGGATGCGTGGAAGAAATGACCAGCGTGGTCGAGAACAGAATCTTTAAGAACGTAATCGAGGACGTTATAAACGAGGCACCCGGATACGATACATTCGAGGTGGTAAGAAACGTTCAGGACAATATAAACGAAATGCTCGAAAATAAAGTCTTCTCAATGGAGCCCACGATTGACAAAAAGGGCGTGACGAAGCTTTTAAGGGATTCGGGCATAAAAGAAGAACACCTTCCGATAGTGGAAAAGAAATTTGAAAAAGAACTCGGTGAAGACGGCGAGCTTCATATAGACAGGATAAAAGAAAAAGGCAGAATCGAAGTAAAGGGCGAAAACGTTAAGATATCCGTTAAGCCCGAGGCTTCATCCCTTGTAGAAATAAGAATGATAGACGGCAGAAAATGCCTGGTTATTCCGATGGATTCCGATATGGAAGTAAACGGAATAATTAAGAAGATTACCGAGAAATTAAAGGAGGAAGAATAGATGGGCATCACGTTTATAATTTTAGCCGGAATAATTGGAATACCCGTTATTGTTGCGATTGTAGCTGCGATTGCATCCGTTATATCTGCTGTAGCTTTTGTGGCAGGTGCAAGAGAGGACGAGGAATAAATGCTTAAAAAAGAAGATTACGAAGAACCAAGATGCGTTCTTTGTATGAATCCAAAGAGTCGTATCCCGATAGACAGGGTTTTGGAAAAATACGATTCGTATATTGAAGAAAAAGAATACGAAAGAGCCGAGAGCCATATCAGATACTGGCTTGAAGAAGCAAAGGTTGGGGGCGATGAAGCCGGAGAACTTGCAATGCTTTCAGAACTCATGGGGCATTTAAGAAAGAACGGCAAAATCAACGAAGCGGTTTCTGTTGCATCAAGCACTTTGTCCAAGGTCGAAAAGTTCGGCTTTAGTGAAACGATTACAGGTGCTACGGCAATTCTTAATGCAGGAACGGTTTACAGGGCAGCAGGGAAGAATGCTGACAGCGCAGCCTGCTATGAGAAGGCAGAAAAGGTCTACGAAAAAGAACTTGACGAAAAAGACGACAGGCTCGGCGGCCTGTACAATAATTTTGCTTCAGCTTTAACCGAACTTGGCGAATACGAAAAGGCTGAGGAAAAGTATTTAAAGGCTCTTAAAATAATGGACGGCACGAAAAACGGAAAGCTTGAATGTGCCATTACATATCTTAATTTAGCTGACCTGTACGAAAAAAGGGACGGCAGTGAAAAGGCTGAAAGCCTGACTGATGAAATGCTTGAAAAAGCATATAATCTTTTAACCGATGACTCGGTTGAAAAAAACGCCTATTATGAATTTGTACTTGATAAATGCATACCCGCATATGACCATTTTGGTCAATTCATAAGGGGAGCAGAGCTTAAATCAAGGATCGGAAAGTAAGATTTAAAAGGGAATTAACCATGAAAGGTTTGGAACTTTCAAGACAGTTTTATGAATCCTATGGAAAAGAAATGCTGGAAGGTAGTTTTTCAGACTATCTTCCTTTTATTTCTGTCGGTCTCATCGGCGCAGGCTCGGAAGTTTTAGGCTTTGACGATGAGGTGAGCACGGATCATGATTTTGAACCGGGCTTTTGCATATTCCTTCCAAATGAAGATGTGATAGACAGAAAAGTTGCCTTTCAGATGGAGAGAGCCTATGCAAAACTTCCGGACGAATTCATGGGCTATACGCGCCAGAAACTTTCTCCCGTAGGAGGAGCAAGACACGGAGTGATGCGCCTCGAAGATTTCCTTATGCAAAAGACGGGAAAAAAGGACGGCAGTCTAAATACATACGAATGGCTTAAAATTCCCACACAGTATCTTTTAGAAGTTACCAGGGGTGAACTCTTTTATGACGGAAGCGGAGAGTTTACAAAGATAAGAGAAAGCCTTGCCGTAATGCCGAGGGATGTAAGACTTAAAAGACTGGCAGGGCATCTGCTTCTTATGAGCCAGTCGGGCCAGTACAATTTTATGAGGATGGTTAAAAGAAAAGATTATCCCGCAGCCGGAATATGCGCATATGAATATGTGAAAAATGCAATCGCAGCAATTTATCTTATAAATAACGAATATATGCCTTATTATAAATGGCAGTTCAGGGGTTTGAAGGAGCTTGACATTTTATCCCACCTGGCACTCCCTTTGGAATTTTTGGTGACGGCTCCGAATGACGATTCTTATGTAAACGAAAAATACGACAGAATTGAACTTA
>CAMYYF010000030.1:0-13532 GCA_947303375.1 uncultured Lachnospiraceae bacterium | reverse complement strand
TTAAATCCTTCTTCGATACTGAATTTTGGCTTCCAGCCTAATGATTCAAGCTTTTCGGTACTCATACGAATAGGCTTTTCAACCGGACATTCGAGATAGTTTTCATCATCACGTTTTTCGAAAACTACCTTTAGGTTTTTCTCAGGATATAAAGCAACCAGTCTCTCTGCAAGTTCTCGAATCTGAACTCTCTGATAATTGTTATAAAGATTATATGCTTCGCCACCCTGGCCTTTTGTCATCATCAGTATAAAAGCTTCAACAGCATCTGCCGCATAGCAGAAAATCCTTTCAGTAGTGCCGGAACTTTTAATCACTATATCTTGGTTATTTACGATATTTTTAACGAATTCGGTAAATACTCGCTTATCGTTAATTAAATCCATTGTAGGGCCATATGTGTGCGCTAAACGGGTAACTACAGCGTTGATGCCATACTGAACATTGTAAGCTTTGCAAAGAAGTTCGCCCATACGCTTGCTTTCGGAATAACAGTTTCTGATATTCATGCTGTCCAAAGCACCAAAGCCCGTGGTCTCATCATAAACAGTATCCGAAGGCGGTATATTTCCGTACACCTCTCCCGTGCTTAAAAACAGAAATGATTTAACATTTTTTTTACGAGCAAGTTCGAGCAGATGATATGTTCCCATCGCATTGGGCATCAATACATCCACAGGCCTCGTATTGTAATACTGCGAGCTTGCAAGACTTGCAGCGTGAACAATATAATCAATATCGCCATCTACATTAAGTTCTGAGCAAATATCATCATTAATCTCAATAAAAAAGTCTTTATTCAAATAATCGCCAAAACGAGAAGCCATCTTTTCATGACTTCTGCCCTGGCAGATTATCTTAATATTTGCATTATGTTCTTCGTTTAAATAAATCAGGTAAAATACAAAGAAAGAAGCGAGCATTCCATAGGAACCGCTTATAAAAATAGAAGTATTAAAGAGTTTTTCACTGTCAGTTAACAGCGAATTTCCAAAATATTTTCCGTCCATAAAAGAATTATACTATATTTTCTGAAATATTACATTTTAAAAGTAAAATAATCGCTTAAATGCTGCTCAAATACTCCATAAAGTTTTGTTTGTTTTCAAGAGCTGTTGTGGTAGGTCTTCCAAGATCTTCTCTTGCACCGATTGAACATTTAACTTCTATCAGACTAAGCTCATTTCTGTCTTTTGCAAGATTAAGTTCTTTATCCAACTCTTCGAAAGTATCAACTGATACAGCATAAGGATATCCGCATGCTTTTGCCACGCCTACCAGATCAATGTCTGAAGCAACTGTGGGCATTCCGCCTACTGTTTCATGTGCACCGTTATTGATTACTACATGAATTAAGTTTTTAGGTTTATTAGAGCCAAGAACAGCCATTGAACCCATATGCATTAATACTGCTCCGTCACCGTCTATACACCATATACGCTGTTCGGGTTTATTAATTGCAACACCCAGCGCAATCGATGAACTGTGACCCATAGAACCTACTGTCAGGAAATCATATTTATGGCTCTGATTATTCGCAACTCTGGTTTCAAACAACTCTCTGGATGCCTTTCCGGTAGTACTTACAATAGGATCTTCTCCACTTGCATTTACTATATGTTTAATGATTTCTTCACGAATCATTGTATTATCGTTTTTGTATTCAACCTTGGGAGCATCCGTTAATGCTCCTTTTCTTATAACAAAAGCAACATCTTTGCCTGAATCAAGGATTTGTCTGAATTCAATCATCTTCGCAGATAATTCTTCTTCTGTGGTTTCTTTACCAATCACAAAAGCAGCGATATCCATATCTTCAAGGAGTTTTACAGTCACTTCACCCTGATAAATATGCTGAGGCTCATCATGAATGCCCGGTTCTCCTCGCCAGCCGACGATAAAAATCACAGGAATAGCATAAACCTTGTCATTTAAAAGCGATGCAACAGGATTGATGATATTTCCTTCGCCTGAATTTTGCATATAAACAACAGGAACTTTACCGGTTGCAAGATGGTATCCTGCAGCCAAAGCAGTACAGTTTCCTTCATTAGCCGCAATAATATGATGCTTGGGATCAATACCATATTTATCCATCAGGAAATTACAGAGAGCCTTAAGCTGACTGTCAGGAACTCCTGTATAAAAGTCTGAGCCGATTATTTCGTATAATCTTTCAACATTCATATGTTATAAATCCTCCTAAATCTCATCAATCAACGTAATAATCTGATTAATAGACATCAGTCTGTCATCAACCTCTTTGGCACGATGATATTTTAAAATATCTTCAGCCGTCTGCTGCATAGCCGGAAACGCCGAACGTGTAAGCTGATTGGCATATATAACTATATTAACACCATGCTCAGCCAATTCTCCTTCTGTGATAGTATTAAAACTCGAGGGTACGACCACTATCGGTGTAGTCTTGTTCTCTGCGCGAAATTTATCACAGAATTCAAGAATTTCATCAGGCTCTTTCTTTCTGCTGTGAATCATAATACCGTCGGCACCTGCCGATACAAAAGCTCTTGCTCTATTAAGCGCATCTTCCATTCCCTTTTCAAGAATCAAAGATTCGATACGAGCAATAATCATAAAATCATCCGTAAGCTGCGCTTCTTTTCCTGCGGAGATTTTCGCGCTGAACTCTTCTATAGACGCCTGAGTCTGTTCAACTTCGGTTCCAAAAAGAGAGTTCTTTTTAAGCCCTGTCTTATCTTCTATTATAACCGCACTGACGCCAAGTCTCTCAAGGGTACGAACAGTATAAACAAAATGCTCTGTTAATCCGCCTGTATCACCGTCAAAAATGATAGGCTTCGTGGTAACTTCGGTAATATCTTCAATCGTTCTGAAACGGCTTGTCATATCAACAAGCTCAATGTCAGGTTTTCCTTTTGCGGTAGAATCACAGAGTGATGAAATCCACATAGCATCAAACTGGTCCAGTTTTCCGTCACATTCTACTACTGTTTTTTCAACAATAAGGCCTGTCAAACCACTGTGCGCTTCCATAGCTTTTACGATAGGAGTCATCTTTAATAAATCACGAAGACGTTTTCTCCTGTATTCAGGCATGGCAAGCTTTTCACGAAGCTGTAAGTCTATTTTGGCGACCTTTTCATTATAAGTATACGGTACATCTATCAACTTTCCGCCATAAGCATTCACAAGTTCCAAAACATGATTGCGAATTGTCGTTTCAGGTCCTGTAATCCAGTTATCGCCGTGAATGATATAGTCCGGTCTAATCAGGCTTATAACATCATCATAAAGCATATCATCCTGAATAACAACTTCATCAACGCCTTCAAGCGAACGGTATAATTTCACGCGTTCTTCCTGGCTTACCGTCGGAAATCTGTTATATCGAATCAAAGCTTTATCAGATAATGCGCCTATAATAACACGACCGTATTTCTTAGCTTCGTTAATTATATTTAAGTGTCCTTCATGAATTATATCAGTGCAAAAACATGTGTAAGCAGTCTTCATAAAATATCCTTTTCTTAGTTATACTGTACTGGGATTTTAACTCCCGTATTAATTAATGCCTCTTTAAAAACTACAAAGAAATCTTTAATATCCGCTTCATCAATAGCTCCAAGTGCGCAAAGGCGGAATGTATTGATAGTCGAAATTTTGCCGGGATATATCGTAAATCCTCTTTCGTAGCAGTAATCATGGACCTTTTCAAAACTAAAGTTCGGATCATCGGGATAAATTGCTGACGAAACAAGTCCGGCACGAAGTTCAGGCTTTATGACCTGTTTAAAACCAAGTTCATCAAGCCCTTCATTAATAGCATTAAATACTCTGGTATGACGCGCCCATTTGGCTTCCTCGCCTTCTTTCCAGTATTCTTTTAATGCTTCTATTGTTGCATAAATAGTCTGAACAGGCGGAGTGAAATGCATTTCTCCAGTCTTTTCAAAATAATCATATTGCTGATACAAATTGCAGTAATAGCTTCTTTTAGGGAAGTTCTTAGATTGTTCAATGATTGCACGATTACCCACAATAAAACTTAAACCTGTAAAAGCCATAAGGCCTTTCTGTGCCGAAGCCATGCAAAAATCTATATTGTCTTTTTCTATATCAATAGGTCGCATAGCATAAGTGCTGGTGGTATCAACCGTAAAAATGGCACCGTATTTATGAGCCAAAGCACCAATTTCACGAATAGGATTTAATATGCCTGTGCCTGTTTCATTATGAGTGGTATGAACAAGTCCGATATCAGGATTGTTTTTAAGAGTTTCTTCAACCATGGTTAAATTTGGCTGTTCATCTACGGGAAATCTTAAATCTATATGAGGCAGATTGTAATATTCACAGATTTCAACTGCCCTTGAGCTGTAAGCTCCATTATTTACTACAAGTACTTTTTTGCCTTCAGCAAGAAGCGAATTAATGCAAACATCAATATTAATAGTCCCGCTACCGCAAAAAAGAACCGAAGTATATTTATCTTTATCACCGTGAACGATTTTTACCAAATCCTCACGAAGACCTTTCATTAATCCGGCAAATTCCTTTTCACGCGGACAAATATCAGGAACAACCTGAGCATATTTAACCGTATCCGTAGTGGTAGAAGGACCGGGATTTAATAAAATATTTCTTTTTATTTCATTCATTATTTTAGCCTTTCAAATCTATACATCATAAGTTTTATCAATAGCTTTAAGTTCATTAAACGTGTCAATTTCTACAACGTCCTCATCGCGACATTCTCTGACTTCTACAGTGTAATTGTCCTTTTTATACACAAGAGGAACCTGTTCCCAATAACGTTCTTTACCACCGGGCGATGCATAAACTTCAGCAATATCATCAGCAAGTTTTTTACCGTCTTCCATATTCCAATAGGAAATACCAACCATCTGATAACAGTTAATACCGCCTACTTTTTCATCTTTAATAACTCCGTCCTTTACGGTAAAGCACCAGTCATCTGTTCTCTCTTTGGGAATAGCAAGAAAATCAGAAGTATAATGATACTTTTTTATAATATCAGGGTTTGATAAAAACAAATCCGCTTCAAATACATAAGCATTTGACAATAAATGTCTCGCAATCATACCCGAACTGATATTATTCACTTCGTTGTATATGGGATTTTCAAGAAACTTAATCATCGGGTACTTATATAAAAGCTGATCAAACTGCTCTGCCAGATATCCTCTGACAATATATATTTCTGTAATGTCAGCTTTAATACATGCATCTAATAGAGTATCTATAATACGAACACCTTTTACCCTGACCAAGGGTTTGGGAGTGTTAAGAGTGATAGGTGCTAACCTTGATCCAAAGCCCGCAGCAATAAAGACAGCTCTTTTGGCCCGATAGGGTTCAAGACTTGCTAAGCCTTCTTTAGTGATTTTTCCATCCTTCATAAGGCCTAATTCGTTCAATTCTTTTACAATTTTATTAATTGTGCCTAAAGAATGAACGCTTTTGTCTTTTATTTCTCTCTGCGACAGCGGCTCATCCGAATATGCTAAAATCTCAAGAATATCAAATTGTTTTCTAGAAATAAACATATCTACCCCTAAAATCAAAACAAAAACATAAACGTTCAAGAATAAAAAAAATATAACCGTATTTGAACGGTTATATTTTACATTATATTGAATTAGATGTCAAAAGATATATTATACTATTAACAATATAAAACCTGTCAAAAATAGTTATAATTCTATCTTTGACAGGTTAAATTTAAATAACAATAATATTAGATGAATTTAGTTTACTCCACTTAAAGGTGTTCCTGAGGTAACCATTGTATATGTATCTTCCTTGGAGTATGTAGAAGTACCATTGGATTTTACTAAATATATCTTAATTTTTACCTTGATTTTACCATTATCAAAAATCTGATAACAATCTCCGGCTGTCCAATCGGGATTATGAAGAGCAGTACCCTCATTATTATAAACAACAACCAAATCATCATTGTTATAATCATCAGCACACAGAATCATAGCATCGCCCTGGTTGGTGCTGTATCCGTTATTTGATAAATTATCCCATCTTACTTTATTATTATTAAAAGGAGTATCACTGTAAGTTGCATCGAGATACTGAGTAACAGTTTTTCCTGTAACAGACTTAACATTAGATCCGTCGTTGAGGATTTGAAGATCATATTTAATAGCTGAATAAGAAGAACTTGAAGGTTTCCAATACTTATTATAATCATTTACATCAAATCCAGCTAAAGGAATATATGATACAAAATATCCTGATCCTGAGCTTGTATTAACAGAACCAATAGGATATTCAATAACACCGGTTCCATGGGACATGCTCACAGCAGGAGTACTTAACGTTACCGTGACAGTACTTCCTGAAGCATCAACTCCTGTTAAAGTTGAAGATGCAACATTAGTAGCAGGATTATCATTAACACCGGTACTGGTTGTAACTAAAAATGTATTTCCTGAAGCATAATCAGGTTTAACAACAGCATCTGTAGTAGCATTATAATAAGTAGGGCTATCAGTTTTAAGACACTTATAATAATTATTATCAATACCAGTTACAGTAACAATTCCAAATTCATCTTTAACATTTACAATTTCAAATCTGTCAATAACTCTGGAATTTGCAGTTGTAACCGGACCGGTACCTGTTGCCGAAACAGATAAATCAAGAACATGATCCGCATTATTTTCAATAGCAGTATTTCTGAAATATACCTCTTTATTTGCTGTATATGATCTCTTGTTAGAAGAAGCATCATTATAAGCTAAAACAGCTTTAATAGTACAAGAATTATCATTGGCAGTAGTTTTGTCAATTACAAAATTTTCAACTTTCTCGGCCATTAAGTAGGAATCATTGTAATATACTTTGCCTAAGCCGTCAGCGCCAGGAATAAATGTTATAGAACTAACACCATCAGGATTAGTAATAACATACTTGGGATTTCCTGCGCCATCAGTAGTAGTCGAAATTGATGCAGTTGAATCAATAACCAAGTCTTCTACCTGTGAAAGAAAAATCTGAGCTTCTTTTTGAACATTAACTTCAATATTCTCATTCTTATATGCAACAGAAGCATTTCGCATAAACAAAATGATACCAACAATAATTATGGAAAATATGGCTAAGGAAACCAATAATTCAACTAAAGTATAACCTTTATTATTGTTTTTCATATTTTACCTCCTTATTAATCATTAATTATCGTCTTACCCGTCTGAGGAATAAGATGAATATGTTGAGTATGGGAATTATTTTCAACATTAACGTAACTTGCAACACCACCTGATGAACTGTAACTGCCCGAGCCAAAATCATATGTGCCCGAAGAAGAAACAGAACCGGTTGCCTGATTGTACATATATGTAATATTTTCTCCATTACCCAACTCAAGACTGCCAAATTTCACTTTAACAGGACCTGTAGCCACTTTGTTTTTCTCCGAAGAGTCTACGCCAATCTTATAATATAAACTTCCGTTTTCACAAAAGAATACCAATGCACCTGCTTTATCTCCTTTAGCCATGCTTGAAGACTGCGCTCTTTTAAAAGCAACATCAATCTTATTAACAGCAGCGGTAACATTATTTCTACTAATAATTCCAATCGAAAGACTTACTATACCGGTAGCGATCACAAGGATACCTATAACAAGTATAAGTTCTACATATGAAAGACCTTTATTATTTGTCTTTTTCATAATGCTTCCCCCTTTTAATATTCTTTAGACCATTCTGAATATCCGGCTGCAGTATTTGCACAAGTAGGATTTCCTCCGGAAGAACCATTAGCTTTGTTGAAAATTTCCGATACAATTGCATTGGGATTACTAACAAAGAAATTCTTTACGGTATAACCATTAACTGCAATAGCCGGATGCTCAAGAACATAATTAAACTGAGCTTTACCCATTTGTGAAACATTTACAGTATGTGTATTATTAACTACAAGAGGTCTGCTGGAAATAAATGTCGTATTAGTAGCAGAATAATCCAATGTAATCTTATTGCTCGAATATAAACTTGATCCGCCATTGTCATAAAGGAATGCAAGTTTATAATCAAACATATTTGCTGTGTTTATATCGTTCTGTGTATAGAACGAAACAGTATACTGTTTACCATCAAAATAGAAATTATCACAACCAGATGCGGCCTGACCCTGCATATTCATTAACTGGTAAAAATACTTTCCATTATTCTGCTTAATAATCTGAGCAAGAACGCCATCGTTGTTAGCATTAGAGTCATTTAGTTTCAATTTATCTCTAACTGCAGTTTCATCAGCAGCACTTAAGTGAGTAATTGTGCCTGTGATAATAACATTTTTAGATTTATCAGTAGCAGTAATTTCACTGGTACCCCTCATAATTTTTGCAGTAGGGCCTAATTTTAAATTACCATTGCAAAGTAATGCTCCGTTATCCTGTAAATAAATATTACCAAATACAGAAACATTTCCTCTGACAATATTTAAAGTGGATCTGTCACTAATATAAATATCACCGTAAATAACAGTATAATCACCGACAATACTATATGTACTGTTGCCTGATAAATTCAAAGCAGTAGCACCTAAAGATTTGTGTTCAGAACTGGAATATGTATATTTACCTATAATACTGTTTCCATAAATCTGGATACGTGCGGGCTTTCCATCTTGAACAGTAATGCTGTTATCCATCAGGAAACTACATTCGCCAATTGTTCCTCCGCCACCGCCGGAAGCAGACATCTGCATATAAAAGTTGATATCAGTTTCAATCTTATTCTTAAATCCATCGGGATTTTCAACTTCAACTTTTACAGCATCAAGTACTACTTTAGATCCACCGGTATAATCACTGGCTGTTTTTCCGGCTTCGGGATGATCTTTATCATATGTATAGATATTTCCATCAAAAGTAGTAATTGTATATCCGTCAGAAGTCGTAAAAGAGCACTTACCCGAACTACCTGTATGAGTTCCGCCGGGTTCAATAAGATCGGCAATTTTTTCAGCTTTATATGTTGTTGCCGTATCGGTGCCGCCAACTGCAATTTTAATCTTCTTATCAGGGCTTTCCTGATTTAAAACTGTATTACGCACCTGAGCAGTAACTAAATTAACGCAAACCTCATTTTGATAAAAGTTCTTCTTTGATTTCGATTGAGTAACTTTCATTTCATAGTTATTAACAGATACAAGGAGCATTGTAGCTGAAATAATAGAAAGAAACGCAACGGCTATCAAAATAGAAACCAAAGCAGCGCCTTTATGCGAATTATGGGGTTTTAAAAGATTATTTTTTTTCATAATAAACCTCCTAATCTCATCCAATCTTATTTAAACTTATTGAAAATAGAACCACAGTAATCAGTAATATAAGGTGTGCTTCCGTGTGTAGATACACCATTAACAACTTTAACGGGGTAAGCTTTTACATAAACATCATAAACGCTGAACGAACCGCCGGATATAGCAGGATTCTCTGAAATTCTGACAGTAACATCAAATCTGTATTTACTGTATTCAACATTACTCATAACAAATGTATTAATCGTAGGATCATAAATCATAACCTTGCTGTCTCTGCTGGCATCAGAATTAAGTCTTGAATCACTAAAAATATCACTTGTAAATCCACTATATGAAAGAGCACCCGAATCAGCTCCTGTAGTATAACCACTATAAACGTTAGGAACTGAAAATGACTTAGTATCAAGCTTTTTCTTAAGTCCATGGCTCGCATCATCGCTAAAATCCAAAGTTTCAATATACTCCAAAACAGCAGTACAGCAATCATTGGCAGCCATTTGTTCTTTAGATTTATTATTTACACGTATAGATGCAACAATAGTCTGTAGTAACGGAGTAGCTATAATCGCAAGAAGTATAACTGCAAGTAACACTTCTACCAGCGAAAATCCTTTTTTACTTTTTTTAATAAATTTTGTTTTCATTAAAACCTCCATTTTGAAAATATAACAAACTTCAAATCTATAAAATCTCTTATAATCTCAAAATTCTTTTTTTCTTGTGGCACATTTAAGTGCCACAAGAAAATTAATTATTATTCAGTAGCTTCAGCCTCTTCTTCTGCCTCTTCAGCAACTTCTTCTTCAACTACTTCTTCTTCCTCTTCTACGAAGTAATCATAAGGATAGAAAATTGCATCATTCTCACCTCGTTTAAGCTGAGGAATGGAAACAGTGGCAACACTTCGTCCGGTACCGATAATAGCATATTCGCTCAAATTAAATGTTCCTTCAAGATTTCCTGTTTCCTTATTATATCTTGCAGAAATAGCAGAAATTGCCATCTTATCTTTATAATTGAATATATAATCAAGTAACTGTTTGAACTGATCATATTCACAAGAATAAGAAACTACAACATCTGACTGCATAGCAGTTAAGTCGCCTTCCAATTCGCCGTTTTCATTGTAGGTTCCTTCAGCAACAGTTGTGTATGAGTAGTCCGAATACTGTTCAGATGACATACTAATAGGAAATGTCAATTCTATGTTTCTTAAGAACATAATTGTATTTTCCTGTTTAATTCCCTGTGCAAATCCTTTGATAATCTCATCTCTTTCTTTTGAAAGACGTTCGATTTCAGATTCATAAAAAGGTTTTTTCTCATATAAAGCTTTAAGATATGTATATCTTTCATTCAGAGAAACAAGTTCATTATCTAAAGACTGAATATCCTCTTTTTTAGGCTTTATAAAAAATACAATAGGAAGAGCAATTATAGCAGCAAGAAGAACGAATAAAATAAGTTTTTTATCTCTATCTGATATTTTCATTATTGATCGCCTCCTTCATTAACCATATCTGCATTTGTATCTGCGATTGCACCACCGGGAACAAAATTCGGATCGGTGATTACGCATGATACATTCCAATGTACTATATGTCCTGTATTGGTATAAGGATCTGCTTCAATAATTTCGCCATCTTCTCCTTCTTCAGGTTCGGGCGCTTCATAATCAGGAATACCTGCATCTGTAATAGTAACGATGCTGAGACCGCTTACATATTCAAGATTATTCATCTGTACAATGAAGTCAGCTGCATCTTCCTTACATTCTGCAAATACTTCAAAGCTCAAGGAGCCTGAAACACAAGAAATATTATCAATATATGTTCCGTTAGGAAGTATTCTTTCCAAATCTTCGACATACTTCAAAAGCATTACGTTGTCATTATGAGTAGTGTCGGAAAAACTCTTAACTGTATTGTATGATTCAACTGATTCTTTATACTGAGCTTCAATTGCTTCTGCAATCTCCATCTGTGCTATCTGGTTCTTCTTAAAGTCAACGTCAGCTTTCTTGATAGCATATTTAATCTGGAACATAACGCAAATAGCAAGCATTACGACTGCAGCGAGCGCAATAAGACCGATAAGGATTTTATCTATCAAAGCACCTGTTGCTTCAGAGCCCTTTTTGTCCTTGCTGATTTTAAGACCGATAGGACTTAGAACAGCGCCGAAACAAGCAAGGAATCTTAAAGCCTGATCAGCAGAAAGATAAGATTTCTGAGATACCTTAATACCGTTTAATGTATTAAATCTGGTAACTTCTGCGCCAAGTTCCTGTCTTAAGACTTCGTCGATACCCGCGATAGATGCGCCTTCACCGAAGACCTTAATGCCATCAATAATTCTCTCAGGGTTACGCGATCTGTGATATTCTACGATACGGCCGATAGATGAGATGAGATATCTAACAGCTTCGGAATACTCTTCATCTGTAACGCTTCTGTCCATTCTGTCCTTATCTCTAAGGAGTTCGATGGCTTCCTTTTCGGTAAGTTTCTTAATTTCCATTATCGAATTGATAACGGCGTTTTTACCATAAGGAACAGAACGCTGAAGGATAATATCCTTGCCTGCCATGATGTTAACAAAAGTAGCATCCTTTTCAATCTGCAGTACGAGGTTAGTATCATTCTCGTTGTTGCTCATCTGGAGTTTGAGAAGCTGCTGAACAGAGTTGCCGACATAGTCGATATCGTAAATCTGAAGTTTTAACTCATCAGCAATTTCATAATAACCCTCGATTAAATCCTTGGGTGCTGCGACTGCATTAACACGAATTTTCTTTCCGTCGTCATCCTGAAAAGTTTCCATTATGTTGTAGGCAAATATAAAATCGCCAGTGGTTGACATAGGGAAATATTCGCTTGCATTAGCATTTAATACGGAATAGATTTTCTTAGTTCCGTTAACATAAGGAATAACAACTTCCTTACTAGCAATCTTTTTAGACGAAACTGTAAAGACTGCTTTTGCTTTACCGGCTTTGCCGATAATTTTGCCTCTGATGGCGCTGGCTATTTCAAGAACGTCTGTGATGTAGCCATCATCAAAACTGCCCGCCGGTGTAGTCACTTCGTCAACACTGTTAACAGTGATGTTAGTCGCAGACTTTCGCGTAGCATCTACAACTCTGATGACCTCAGCACCGATATAAATGGACAATAACCTTTGATCCATTATTCTGTCCCCTTTCAATGAAGTATAATGATATTTTATTTCAAGCCTTCAGGCCTAGAAACCTTTGTTTGTCAAAACGCCAATATACCAATTTAAAATAGGCGCTCCGAATAAAATAGTAAGATAAATTCCTGCACATAAATATGGTCCAAATGCAAGTTCTCGGTCTTTTTTACTAACTTTCATTCTAATGATGTGAATTATACTTCCAAGTACACATCCAATTGCGGTTGCCAGTAAAACATGTTTCCATCCGAGAAGAAGTCCTGCGGCGGCCATCAGATAAACATCGCCCAGACCCATTGCTCTTTCTTTGGAGATAATCACTATTAACAGGAAAGGAATACTTACTGCAAACATTCCTATTAAATAATAGTACCAGTTCGTGTAATCAAGTATTAATCTGATTACTCCCAAAACACCTATGAATATATTTAATGTAAGATTAATTTCTTTTATTCTCTCATCAATTACAGAAATAACAATCATGCAGGAAGCGCATAAACAATATATGATAGTTACCCACTGTAAACCCCAGATGTAAAGAATCGCCATCCACGCAAGAGCGTTTCCGAGTTCAACCAACGGGTACTGGATAGAAATCTTCGCTTTGCACGCTCTGCATTTGCCGCCTTGAATAATCCAGCTGAATAAAGGAATCAGTTCGTACCAGGAAAGAACATGTCCGCATTTCATACAGTGAGATCTTTCAACGGCAATATCCTCTTTAAGAGGAATTCTGTATATACATACATTTAGGAAACTGCCTATCATGAGTCCGAAAAGAAAGACAAGAATGGATATAACAATCACTCCGTTAATTCCTATCCAAAATAAGTTTTCCATAGACATAAGTCTCCCGTTGCATATTTATCCAGTTAAAGTAATTATAGCAAACCCAGTATTATTATTCAAGCAAACCCAGGGCTTGCATTCATTAAAATTTTATAAACAGTTTGTTTACATTTTGTTCATTTTTACTTATAAACTAATGTACCGGAACTTGTAATCCTACGCTTATTACAAGTCCCGGTTATTGAAAGGGTTTT